>JAGASC010000078.1 GCA_017621905.1 Roseburia sp. | reverse complement strand
TGCTGGTGCAGGTGTACAATTCCACGGAAGATGGGCAATTCGCGGACACGGAGGTAGATATCTATATGGATGGATATCATCATAAGGTAAAGGCCGGAGAAGTTGTTCGCATTAAGCCTGGGGAGAGTATTTCCATTCAGAGCGGCATGTACCATAAGTTCTGGGCGGAAGGAGGAAGGACGCTGCTGGGAGAGGTATCCACCGTAAACGATGATCAGGTGGACAATCGATTCTATGAGAAGACAGGACGATTTCCGGTTATCGAGGAGGACGAAGCACCGTTGTATCTTTTGGGAAATGAATATCCTGATTGCGTAGCAGTAGTTCGCTAGAAAAATGTTATAAATTAGGAGGATTACAACATGAGAAAGCTGTATATGATAGGGAATACCCATTTTGATCCGGTGTGGTTATGGAAATGGGATGATGCCATGTCTTCTATACGGGCAACCTTCCGTTCGGCTTTAGACCGTATGAAGGAGGATGATGATTTCATCTATTCCTTTGCCACTCCACCCGTATTTGAATGGATTCGACGCACAGATGAGTCAATGTTTGAGGAAATCAAGGAGCGTGTAAAGGAAGGACGTTGGGAACTGGCGGAGGGCTGGTGGGTTCAGCCCGACTGTTGGTCTGCCAGTGGGGAAAGCTATGTGCGTCAGGGACTTTATGGGCAGAAGTATCTGAAGGAGAATTTTGGAAGCATTTCTAAATCTGTTTTTAATATTGACAGCTTTGGTCACAGTCCGACGCTGCCTCAGATATTGAAGAAAAGCCATATTGACTATTACTGCTTTTTTCGTCCGGAGAAGCATCATCTATCTTTGGAAGAACCGCTGTTTTGGTGGAAGGGCATTGATGGCAGCCAGATTCTGACTTTTCGGGCGGAGGAGGTCTATTCAAAGAATTTGGATGAGTGTGTGGAAAAGCAACAAGAACAAGAAAAGGATATCTTGCTGGTATATGGCGTTTCGGACCACGGTGGTGCACCAACAAAGCAGATGCTCTCCTGGATCCATGCGCATGAGGACGCAGTGTTCTCGCGGCTTGATGATTTCTTCCGGCAGCATACAGATTGCAGCTATGTGGTAGATAAGGAGGTGCTAACAGGAGATTTTGGTGTATTTTCCAATTACAGAAAAATAAAAAAGATGAACCGGATAGCGGAATATGCACTGCTGAATGCAGAAAAGGCAGCCCTGATTGGAGGTGACTGTCCGGATGAGGTTTTTACCCGTTGTTGGGAGGATGTATTGTTCAATCAGTTCCATGACATTATAGGTGGGGCATGTATTAAAGATGCTTACTTTGACGCCGAAAACACTCTGGGGCGTGCCATCCAGACGGCCAATGAACTGTTGCACTACAATCTGCAGCGGGTAACAAGGCAGATGAAAACGGTGGGTGAAAATCCTCGTGACATATGGAACGTTGTGTTATGGAATTTAAACGGCGCAGCCTACGATGGGTATGTGGAAGCCGAGGTGCAGTGGGCTCCGGAGTTCGACTGGTATGATAAGGGTATTGCGGTATGTGACGAGGAAGGAATCCTTTATCCGTGCCAGGTAATTCAAGAAAAATCTGTCATCCCCGGTTTTCGGTCCAGATTTGTATTTAAGGCAGCGGTTCCCTCTGTCGGCTATAAGATGTACCGTGTGATTCAGACAGGAGAAGAGGTAAGCTGTCATATGAGGCAGCAGGAAATCCAATCCGGGAAAGGAGAAAACGGTAGCACCATGCATTTAGAGGAAAGTGACAGTGCACTTGTCCTGCAGACAGATCAGCTGAAGATTTGTATTTCAAAAGAAAAGGGCTGCATCCTGTCCATTACCGATAGAGACAGCGGACTGGAATTGTGTAAAAATCTTATGATACCAAGAAGTTATCAGGATGACGGAGATACCTGGTGCTTCAATACGAAAGAATATGGCACGCTTCCCGGTGATTTTGAATGTAAGAGCATAAAGGTGATCGAGGCCGGAACACTCCGGACCACGGTAAAGGTCACCTACAGTTTTCAGGACTCCATGCTGGATATGTATTATACTTTTTACGGCCAGGAGCGGTATGTGGATATATCTTATCGGGTCAATTGGAATGAAAAGCATTGTGTGCTGAAGTT
>JAGASC010000077.1 GCA_017621905.1 Roseburia sp. | reverse complement strand
GTTGGTATTTAATTTTATCATGTGCTCCTTCTGGGGCTGCTCTCCCGGAACATAGGGCACAACTTTTCTCACATAGGATTCCCAGTTACTCATTTTTTCTGTTCTCGCTCTTTCTTCAATATATATGTCTGCCTGAACTATTACCCAAGTCCATATACCTCAGCTAATTTAGCAAAGGCAGGCATTGCATTTTTTATTGTCTCGTGGGACACGCAGTAAGCCAGGCGCACGTAGCCCGGACAGCCAAAGGCACCGCCCTTTACCAGCAAAAGATGGAATTTTTTGCCTTCATTCACAAATTCGTTCTCATCCTCCACCGGTGACTTCATCCACAGATAGAAAGCTCCCTCCGGCTTGATACAGGTAAATCCCAGCTTTGTCAGCCCCTCATAAAGCATACTGCGGTTCTCATCATAAAAGGCCACATCCGTCTTTTCCTCCAGGCATCTTGCCACAGCCTTTTGCATCAGGGAAGGCGCATTGACAAATCCCAGGGTGCGATTCGATATCTCAATTCCACGAATCAAATCCTCTGCATCAGCAGCTTCATTCGGCACTGCCACGTAACCGATACGCTCTCCCGGCAGGGAAAGGGATTTACTGAAGGAATAGCCCACGAGGGTATTTTTGTAATATTTTGTCAGGAAATCCTCTTGATTTCCATCATAGACCAGTTCCCGGTAGGGCTCGTCTGAAACCAGATAAATATCATGTCCATACTCTGCCTGCTTCTTTTCCAGGATCGCTGCAATCTGCCGCATCGTCTCCGGTTTATAAATAACTCCGGTAGGGTTATTTGGTGTATTGACGATCAATGCCTTAGTCTTCTCTGTAATATTTGCCTCAAAGTCAGCCAAATCCGGCTGAAATGTCTCTAAATCCGGATTGACCGTTACCAGCGCCGCGTCAAAATTGGCTGCATACTGGCGATATTCTCCAAAAAACGGTGCAAATACGATAACCTCATCGCCCGGATCTAAAATCGTCTTAAAGATAATATTTAAACCGCCTGCTGCCCCTACCGTCATGATGATATTGTGATCATCAAATTCTGTGCCAAACCGCTGATTTAGATTTTCTGCAATGGCAGTGCGGACATCCTTGTACCCGGAATTCTCCATGTAGCCATGAAGTTCCAAAGAACCGGCATCACCTTTCGCATCCGCCTCATCTAACAGTTCCCGAATTGCATCATTTAATGCCGCCGGAGCCGGCGTGGCCGGATTGCCCAGGGAAAAATCATAGACATTCTGGACACCATATTTTTCCGCCATTTGCTTTCCTTCCACAAACATTGCACGGATAGCGGAATTACCTTCTAATGCTTTCTGTATTCTTTTTGAGACCATGTAAAAAACCTCTTTTCTTTTTTCTTTTTGTTTTTCTCTTTGCTTTTCGTTTCCTGCATGATTCTTCTAATATAACAGTTCAGATACCTTCACTGTTACCTTATAAGGTTTCCATTTCACACAGACACAAACTCTTTCTTCTGCCCATTACTTTATCACATTACTGTACAAAAATAAACCTGTTTCTCAAAAATAACAGTTAAAATCGAAAAACGAGAGGCCGAAACCTCTCGCTGAAATCTTCATCGCTTGGTCAGTTTGACAGTACTTTTTTACTAATTCACGTATTCCACAAACCGCAGAAATGCCTCCCGGCCTTCTTCCGTGCATTTATAAACACCGGCATCCTTCAGCACCTCCATAAATACCAGGCCAATCTCCTTCTGGACGATTTCATGCAGCTGCTCCGGTGCGATTTCTCCTTCCAGGGCGCTTCCCGCCGTAAATCCGTATTTCGGAAGGAATTCTTCTACCCAGTCTGCGTGCTTTGCCAGCACCTCATTCTTCCGAATCGATGCGCCATCCAGAATTGCCTGCTCCAAATCTGCCATCTCCTCTTTCAGCCGGGCCGGCAACACCGCAAGACCCATGACTTCGATGAGACCAATATTTTCCTTTTTGATATGATGCAGGTTTGCATGAGGATGATAAACACCCAGCGGATGTTCCTCCGTGGTAATGTTATTCCGGAGTACAAGATCAAGTTCGTACTCCTCCCCACGCATTCTGGCAATGGGAGTGATGGTATTGTGAGGTTCGCCGTCAGTCTCGGCAAGCACAAACGCCGCCTCATCCGTATATCCTCTCCAGGCCAGCAGGATCTTGTCTGCCAGCTCAATCAGACGCTCTTTATCCGCGCTGCTGATACGGATCACGGACATGGGCCACTTCACAATTCCGGCCTTCACATCCGAAAATCCTTCAAAAGTTATCTCTCTCTCGATCGGCGCTTTTGCCATGGCAAATTCATAGTGCCCGCCCTGGAAGTGGTCGTGGCTTAAAATCGAACCGCCTACAATGGGAAGATCTGCATTGGAGCCCACAAAATAGTGTGGAAACTGTGAAACAAAATCCAACAGTTTTCCGAAGGTGGCACGCTCAATTTTCATGGGCGTATGCTCCCCGTTAAAGATAATACAGTGCTCATTATAGTAAACATAGGGTGAGTATTGCAGACACCAGTCAGAACCGGCAACCTGAATGGGGATAATGCGGTGATTCTGACGGGCAGGGTGATTCATCCGGCCTGCATAGCCCTCATTTTCCTTGCAGAGCAGGCACTTTGGATAACCGCTCTGCTTTGCAAGCTTTGCTGCTGCAATGGCTTTCGGATCCTTCTCCGGTTTGGAAAGATTGACGGTGATATCCAGGGTTCCGAATTCCGTCTCTGTGGTCCACTTCAAATCCTTTTTAATGCGGTATCTGCGGATGTAATCTGTATCGCAGCTCAGCTTATAAAAATAATCGGTAGCC
>JAGASC010000076.1 GCA_017621905.1 Roseburia sp. | reverse complement strand
TGTTGCACCACCCCAGCACTCGATGGAATGATATCCCACCTGATCCATTTTATCCAGGATCGGAAGCATCAGTTCTGTCGGCATTCTGGTAGCAATCAATGACTGATGCGCATCTCTAAGTATTGTTTCTGTAATCTTAATCGGCTTTTTTTCTGCCGTTTCATTATTTGCCATTCTTCTTAACCTCCTATTCTATCTTTATTTTACATTACACCGAAGATTGCCATAAATGTTCCGGCTGCAACAGCAGTACCGATAACACCGGCTACGTTCGGTCCCATCGCATGCATCAAAAGGAAATTGGTAGGATCCTCTTCTGCACCAACCTTCTGTGAAACACGTGCTGCCATCGGCACTGCGGAAACACCTGCGGAACCGATCAACGGATTTACTTTACCATGTGTCAATACACACATCAGTTTTCCGAACAATACACCGGCTGCTGTACCAAAAGCAAATGCAATAAGACCCAGTGCAACGATAAACAGGGTATCTGTATTCAAGAATGCCTCTGCAGATGTTGTTGCACCTACGGAAGTTCCCAGCAGAATAACAACGATATACATCAGTGCATTGGAAGCAGTCTCTGTCAGCTGTCTTACAACCCCTGATTCTCTAAACAGGTTACCAAGCATCAGCATACCTACAAGAGGTGCTGTGGTCGGAAGAATCAGACATACCACAATGGTAACGACGATCGGGAAAAGAATTTTCTCCAGTTTGGAAACCGGGCGAAGCTGTTCCATCTTGATTGCTCTTTCCTTCTTTGTTGTAAGTGCCTTCATGATGGGAGGCTGGATAATCGGAACAAGTGACATATAAGAATATGCCGCAACTGCAATCGGTCCTAAGTACTTTGTCTGTCCCAGCTTTCCTGCAAGGAAAATGGAAGTCGGGCCGTCTGCACCACCGATAATGGAGATTGCTGCAGCTGCCTTATCATTGAAGTCTGCCCAGCCCATTGCACCGGCAGCCAATGCGCCGAAATATGCTGCAAAAATACCAAACTGTGCTGCAGCACCCAGCAAAAAGCTCTTTGGATTGGCAATCAACGGACCAAAGTCTGTCATTGCGCCAACTCCGAGGAAGATCAGAGACGGCAGGATTGCCCATTCATCCAATAAGTAAAAGTAATATAATAATCCGCCGGCGCCGTTTTTTGATTCCTCAATCGGCATCATAATATCAGGATAAATATTTACCAGAAGCATACCGAACGCAATCGGTAGCAAAAGCAGAGGTTCGTATTCCTTCCTGATTGCCAGATACAGAAAAACGCACGCAATAATAATCATGATAACATTTTTATATGAAAAATCCGGATTCATAAATGCCATCTGATTCAGCAGATTTTGTAAAATTTCTGACATTTCATTAACCTCCTATTGTTATTTTCAGGATCTGATGATTAGTTCAAGGTTGCAAGTGTAGCACCAGCTTCTACTGCATCTCCAACTGCCACATCAATACTTGCTACAGTTCCATCCTGAGGTGCAACAACAGGGATTTCCATCTTCATAGCTTCAAGAATGATAACAGTATCACCCTTCTTAACTGCCTGACCAACGCTGGCTTCTACCTTAAATACCTTACCGGCTGCACCAGCCTCAATCTTTATAGAGCCTGCACCGCCGGCTGTCTTTGCAGCAGGAGCTGCCTTGGGAGCTGCCTTAGGAGCTGCCTTTGCAACAGGAGCTGCAGCTGCAGAACCTGCTCCTTCCTCTACAGTTACATCATATACGTTGCCATTTACGGTAATTGTATAATTTTTCATGAAATTTTCCTCCTATCAATAATGATTATCTGATTTTTCTGATACTTCTTACTACAAAGCCATCTGTGGAAGCTGCTCCTTCACTTGCTGCAATGGCTGCTGCAATTACAGCAATCAGTTCGCAGTCATCTGAAACCTCTTCACGTTCAATGATACCGGCAATTGCATGATCAACAGAATCCTCTGCCGCATCCTTCGCCGTTTTCTTTCCGGCCAATGATGCCTGGATCTTCGGAATAATTCCAAAGCAGCTGATGATTAAAGAGATCAGAATCAGGATAATAAATACCGTACCCATACCGATCATTGTATTCACACCGGCCTTTTCCATCAACTCGCCGAAAGAATAAATAATATTTGTTGTAATATTGGTCACATGGAAATTGTCATCATAGATAATCTCCATGGTTGCATCATGAATACTGCCATCAATGGGAATTGAAACAAACAGTTCATCTTCCTTGGCTTCAATCACAATGTCTGCCAGCTTTTCTTCATCAGTTTTATTGCTTTCAACAACCTGTCCGATCTCTTCCTGCGCATTATCCCAGGAACGAAGACCAGCAACAAACACTTCACCATCTACACGAATACCGGTTGTTTCGTAGATTCCGGTAGAAAATGCATCGTACTGATCATCTGTGTACTGATCAAAAGCAGCGAACTGTTCTTCTGAACAAAAAACCGGTGTTACAGAATAAATCAGCTGGCTCTGTGATCTGATTACAGCATCATCATATCGCATTTCCTTCTTTTCATCACTACATGCGGTCAATCCAAGCAAACAGGTAAGCATGAGCAATATACTTGCTAATTTTTTCATATAAATTGTCATCCTTTCCTCACTTTCTAATGCTTATGCATACAGCATTTCAAATGCATAGATCAGATGTTTTCTTGTATCCTGCGGTTCGATTACCGCATCTACATAACCACGCTTAGCAGCGCTTTCTACATTATTCTGAAGTGCAGCGTACTCTTTTGCCTTGTCTGCAATCACATCTGCACCCTGACCTTCATACATAATCTTTGCTGCCAGATTAGCATCCATCGTTCCGATCTCCGCATTCGGCCATGCAAAAGTAAGATCACAGCCAATGCTCTTGGAATTCATGGAAACATATGCACTTCCAAGTGCCTTGCCAACAATCACATTTACTCTCGGCACATCGCAGTCAGCAAAAGCTGCTGTCATCTCTGCCACTGCTTTTGAAATTCTCTTTTCTGCACATACGGTTGACGCATATCCCTTTACATTTGTAATGCTAAGTACGGGAATGCCGAAGCTGTCACAGAAATAAATGAAATCCGTTGCCTTCTGGCATCCGTTTACACTAAGTACACCATCCAGTTTTTCTGCTACCTTGCCGTCCTCACCAACTACTTCTGTACGGTTTGCAACGCAGCCAACGGTCATGCCGTCAAGACGGATAAAGCCGGTTACCATATCCTTTGCATAACCTGCCTTAACCTCCATAAAATAGTTATCATCTGCAATCTGATTTAACAGAATGGAGGTATCTCCTGCGCAGCCTGCAAGATCCGGGCAGATTCTGTTCAGATCATCGTTGCAGTCACTTAACGCAACATCATCATTATTACCCGGGATCATGGAAACAAGCTCACGAATCTGGGCAAGAATCTCTGTCTCACTACCTGTGAAATCAACAATACCGCTTTCCTCTGCCTGGAACTTTGCAGAAGCAGTATCATTCTTATCACTGTTATTGCCATCCAGTGCATTGGGAGAGTTCACAAAAAGCTTTGCCTTGCTGCTTTCCATAAATGTAAAATCTGTCATGGACGGAACGATTGCAAGACCGCCTCCGCAGGCACCAAAAATTGCTGTGATCTGCGGAACAACACCCTTAGCCATGGTCTGTTTAAAATAAATCTCTCCAAGGCTGTTCAATGCATCTGTTGCCTCCTGAAGGCGAAGACCTGCTGAATCAATCAGACCAATAACAGGTGTGCCTGTCTTCAGGGCAAGGTCATAAATACCACAGATTTTCTTTGCATGCATCTCACCGATACTTCCTCCGATTACAGAAGCATCCTGACTGTACACATAGACACGATTCCCTTCAATTGTTCCGTATCCGGTAATAACACCATCAGACGGAGTATCGTGTTGTTTCAGATTGAAATCCGTTGCTCTGGCAGTAACCTTCGCACCGATTTCAACGAAACTCTTTTCATCGAGCAAAGCTTCAATTCTTTGACTCGCCGAGCTTGTTGAAGTACTCATTCTTTTGACCTCCATATAAATTACTTAAAATAGTGTGTTTGTAAAGCAGACTGTTTTCATTTCTACAGCCCGCACTTTGGTTATTATAACATAACTGCATCCTAAATCCTAGGATTATTTTTAATTTTTAGATACTTTTTTCTTAGGGAAGAAACTGGTCCAGAATCTGATCTGCACAATATCTGAAATTCTTTTCCTCCACGTTTTCTTTTTGCCATAACCTCTGCATACCGTAGCATTCTCCATTTACCATAACTCTTCTAAGTCCAATCTGCTCCCCGGGAACAATTCCGCCATGAATCTCCTCCGGGTATAATGTTACAATCTCAATCGTATCACAATCCCCCAACAGCATCGTCATGGAATCTGCAGGCAGCACCCACGCTGTCTTAAGAACAGAGCCTCCCGTCACACAGGATACTCCCTGTATGGATGGCACTGAGATTTCTCTGCTTTCAAAATGTTCCATTCCGTAATGCATCAGCACCGAAGTATCAATCCATTTATAATTTTTGTGGGGAGGCCAGCCGGCTGCAAGCACGACGCTGACATATACTCTTCCCCGGTCCTCCAATGCGCCGGCAAAGCAAAATCCGGCCTGACCGGTAAAACCCGTTTTTATGCCCAGGGCTCCGTTCATCTGGTGTAAAAACGCATCTTTGTTATTGGCACTGATCCTGTGGATTCCTTCTGCATCATAATACTGATAAGATGGTGTCTGTACAATCTCGCAAAAAGTATCATTTTTAATTGCATAAGCACATAAAACAGCAAGATCTCTTGCCGTTGTTGCATGAATACCGTTTTCATCCTCTGCATCCAGTCCATTTGGGGTAATAAAATAGGTTTGATTCATACCAAGCTCTGCAGCTTTCCGGTTCATCAGATCAGCGAACCCTTCCACGCTTCCACCGATATGTTCTGCTATCACTACCGCCGCATCATTATGCGATTCCAGCATCATGGAATATAGCAGATCCCTGATATAATATTGTTCACCGGATCTTAAGCCGGCATGAACCTTAGGCTGGGCTGCCGCATAGGCACTTACCTGTGTCAGTTCATCCAGCCTGCCGGATTCCAGTGCAAGAATACATGTCATAATCTTTGTGGTGGAAGCCATTGGCATAACTGCATTTTCATTTTTACCATATAACACTCTCCCGGTGGCCGCATCCATCAAAACTGCACCTCTTGCATATAATGCGACCTCCGATACCGGCTTAGCCTCATTTAAAAGCTGATTCTCACTGACCAATGATATGACGGGAATTTCTGATGTTTCCCGCAGATAACATGATAAAAAGGGAATCAAAAAAGCCGCCATCAGGACAACCCCAATGACAGCTTCCCTAACGGCGTACCATCTGTGACATGTTTTTCCGTTATCAAGTTCATATATATTCTTCCCGGTATTTTCTTTTTTCATACATCGAACTCCGGATTTTTTTTTAATATATGTATTTCGTTATAAAAATATCCCTTTCTGACGTTTCCCAATCCAATCTGCAAAAGCTTTGTCAGACATCAACCTTCATATTAATCTCTTCCTCTGCCTGTGCCGTAAAATCAGCAACCAGCTCCTGATTCATTGCAGGCAGCTCTTCGATCGATGTCACGCCAAAGCTTCTTAAAAACTGTTCCGTCGTTCCGAACAATAACGGTTTGCCCGGTGCATCCAGTCTGCCGACTTCTTCGATGAGATCATACTCTAACAGTTTATTAACCGCATGATCGCAGCTGACTCCTCTGATTTTTTCAATTTCACTTCTGGTTACCGGCTGCTTGTATGCTATAATGGATAAGGTCTCCATTACCGTATCTGTCAAAACATACTTTTGGGGAATTCTGGCAATTTTACTCAAATATTCAAATGTTTCCCCTTTGGTTCCCAGCTGGTAAGAATCCTCCAGTTCCACCAGTTCAATTCCTCTGTCCTCTGCCCGGTATTTTTCCTTCATCTCTTCCAGAATACAACGTACTTCCTTTTTATCCATTTCAAGCGTATCTGCCAGTTTATCAATGCTTACGGAATTTCCCATGGCAAACAGAATCGCTTCTATGATTGCTTCCGCTTTTTTATGTTCCACTTGTCTATACTGCCTTTCTTTTCTCTTTCCTATGCATTACACATTTCGTATATTACATAATTGCAAATTCTTCCCCCAGCGTCAAAGGTGTCATACCGTCTGTTTTCTGTATCAGAATATCATCAAACAGCCTGTCCTGTGTAATATGAATCTGTCCAACCTTAATCAGTTCCAGCACTACCAGAAAGCTTACAATGATCTCCATCTTGCTGTGTTGTTTTTCCAGAAGTTCCCGGAAACTGCAGTTTTCATGTTCATTCAGATACTGTAGGATATAATTCTGCTTTTCTTCCAGTTGAACCTCATCTTTTTCCACATTACCGAATTTACTTC
>JAGASC010000075.1 GCA_017621905.1 Roseburia sp. | reverse complement strand
CTTCATCCGCTACACGTCCGCAATAATAGGTAATCTGGTACGGGCTCTTTGCGTCCGATTTCAGCGTAATGTCAATCTCATAGGAGCTGATTTCTACAGACTCCACGGATCTGCCTTCCCATTTGCCTTCTCCGTTTACCATATCCAGAAATTCGGAATAGGAAACCTCCTGGGTACTCATCTGGCTGAACTGGTTCGTAAGCATACTCATGAAAAAAAGTACCACCAGCGAAATGAGAATGAATGTCATGATGATCTGACCGTTACGATTGTTCTTTCCGCCGTTGCCACCATTGCCGCCGCCAGGACCTCCATTGCCGCCAGGGCCTCCCGGACCTCCGCCAGGGCCTCCCGGGCCTCCCATATTGTTGTTCCCATTGTTGTAATTGTTATTCTGTCCCTGATTATCCATAATATATCCTTTCCAAACAAATGCCCTTTTCGGGTATTTGGCTTACTTTGCGCCATCCCTTCTTATTTAATATTGAATATTGTCTTTATTATATTGAAATTATCGTTCAAAAGCAATATCAAGTTCATGAACTTTTACTGTCATTTCTAAATAATTTATAAATTAAGGATATCATATTTCCGCCTCAGCTTCACCTTTTTTTGTTTTCTTTTTTTATTTCATAAAATTTTAACGAAACCTTATCCTATACAGCTAACTTCATAACTATTCAGTACCTTCACAGTTACGACCGCAAAAGTCGCAAAAGCTTTTTGAAATTTATTTCACCTTTTTTCTTTCCAAGTCAAAAAATTTGTGGTATACTTTTTTAGTATTAGTTTTTTTACATGAGAAAGTGCTTGCCAAAGCAAGACGTTGCATATATTGTGCCCGCGAACAGCATCCTTATAGACGCAATGTGCCCTTTGGACGCAAGGTTTTCTTTGGACGTATTAAAATATGCGGGTTACGGAAAGGGCAAAACATTATTTATATGAAAAGAACAGGATTCGACAATCAGAAATACCTTATCACACAATCCGAACAAATACGCAGGCGGATTGCACAATTTGACGGTAAACTTTACCTGGAATTCGGCGGCAAATTATTTGATGACTATCACGCCTCCCGTGTTCTGCCAGGTTTTGAGCCGGACAGCAAAATCCGTATGCTCCAGCAGCTTGGAAACGATGTGGAAATCGTCATTGTAATCAACGCGGAAGACATCGAAGCCAATAAGACCCGCGGTGATTTAGGCATCACTTATGGGGACGACGTTTTAAGACTGATTGATAATTTCCGTGAGATGGGGCTTTATGTGGGAAGTGTTGTACTCACACGTTTTTCCGGTCAGGCTTCCGCAAACGCCTTTTTCAATCATCTTACTTCCTTAGGCATCCGCTGCTATCGCCATTATACGATTCCCGGGTACCCGTCGGATGTAGCAAGAATCGTAAGTGAGGACGGCCTCGGAAAGAACGACTATATTGAAACCTCCCGCTCCCTCGTGGTAGTTACCGCACCCGGTCCTGGCAGCGGCAAAATGGCAACCTGTTTAAGCCAGCTTTATCATGACCATAAAAGAGGGCTCAAATCCGGTTATGCAAAGTTTGAAACCTTCCCGATCTGGAATCTGCCGCTAAAGCATCCTGTCAACCTTGCCTATGAGGCAGCTACCGCGGATTTGAACGATGTCAATATGATAGACCCGTTCCACCTTGACGCTTACAATGAGACCGCGGTCAATTATAACCGTGACGTGGAAATTTTCCCTGTTCTCACCGCAATCTTCGAGAAGATACAGGGCAAAAGCCCCTACAATTCCCCCACAGACATGGGCGTGAACATGGCTGGCAACTGTATTATAGATGATGATGCCTGTAAACTTGCATCCAAAATGGAAATCTTGCGCAGATACTACACCGCCTGTGTGAACCGCTGCAAAAACAAGATTGACAACGAAAAAGAAATTCGCACCCTTGAGCTTCTCATGAACAAAGCTGGGGTGACCCCCGATATCTTCCCGGCAATATCCGCAGCTCTTTTAAAAGCGGAGACCACGGGACTGCCTGCCGGAGCCATGGTTCTGCCGGATGGAAGAATTGTCACAGGCAAGACATCAAATACCCTTGGCGCAGCATCCGCTTTGCTGCTCAATGCGCTTAAGGCTTTAGGCGATATTGATAAAGATATCGACCTTATCGCAGCTGATGTTTTAGCCCCCATATGTGAGCTCAAAACACAGTATTTAAAGCATAAAAATCCACGGCTGCACACCGATGAAGTGCTGCTTGCGCTTACCATATCCGCACTCAGCAATCCGATTGCAAAACAAGCTCTTGAGCAGCTTAAAAATTTAAGCGGCAGCGACGCCCACTTCTCCGTTATTTTGAGTGATGAGGATGAGCGCAACCTGCGCAGATTGGGCATCAATGTAAGTTCGGAAGCCCAATACGAAAGCAAACGGCTTTACCACAAATAAATATATAAAAGATAAAAAAGTCAGAGACGACATTGTTCCCTCTGGCTTTTTCACTTTTTTTATAACTAAAAATTTTATTATATCAAAGGAGGATAATCTTATGCCTGTAAAATATGTCTTTGTCACTGGTGGGGTCGTTTCCGGCCTTGGTAAAGGTATCACTGCTGCTTCCCTTGGACGGCTTTTAAAAGCGCGCGGCTACAAAGTGACCATACAAAAATTTGATCCTTACATCAATATCGACCCCGGAACCATGAACCCAATCCAGCATGGTGAAGTTTTCGTAACGGATGACGGTGCGGAAACCGATTTGGATTTGGGACATTATGAACGATTTATCGACGAAAGCCTGACCAAGAATTCCAATGTGACCACCGGTAAAGTATACTGGTCCGTTTTACAGAAAGAACGGCGCGGCGATTTTGGCGGAGGTACGGTTCAGGTAATCCCGCATATTACCAACGAAATCAAGAGCCGCTTTTATCGCAATTACGCTTCCGAGGATACCCATATCGCCATCATTGAGGTAGGCGGAACCGTAGGCGATATCGAGAGCCAGCCTTTTTTAGAGTCCATTCGCCAGTTCCAGCACGAAGTCGGACATGAAAATGCGATTCTCATTCACGTAACCCTGATTCCATATATCAAGGCTTCCGGTGAACTCAAAACGAAGCCTACTCAGGCCAGTGTCAAGGAATTGCAGGGAATGGGGATTTGGCCGGATATCATCGTCTGCCGCTCGGAACATCCATTGGATCAGAGCATCAAGGACAAGATTGCCCTGTTCTGTAACGTTCCCAGTGACCATGTCCTGCAGAATCTGGACGTGGAATATTTATATGAAGCACCTCTTGCTATGGAAAAGGAAAATTTAGCGAAGGTTGTCTGCGAATCTCTCCATCTGGAATGTCCCAAACCGGATCTGAAGGACTGGGAGGCAATGGTGGATGCCCTGCGTCATCCAAATAAGGAAGTAACGGTTGCACTGGTGGGAAAATATATCGCGCTGCACGATGCATACATTTCCGTCGTAGAAGCATTAAAGCACGGAGGTATCTCGCAGCGGGCCACCATAAATATCAAGTGGATTGATTCCGAGCTTGTGACTCCGGACAACGTGGACGAACTGTTTTCCGATGTTTCTGGAATTTTAGTTCCCGGCGGCTTTGGTTCCCGCGGTGTCGAAGGTAAAATTCTGGCAGCGAAATATGCGCGTGAGCATCAGGTTCCTTATCTGGGGCTGTGCCTCGGTATGCAGGTTGCCATCATCGAATACGCAAGGCATGTGTGCGGTTTCCATGACGCCCACAGTGTGGAGTTAGATCCAAATACCTCTCATCCTGTCATCGCTTTGATGCCGGATCAGAACGGAGTGGAGGACATCGGCGGTACCCTGCGTCTTGGCTCCTACCCTTGTGTTCTGTCAAAGGATTCCAAAGCTTATGAGGTTTACGGTACAGACCAGATTGCTGAGCGTCATCGTCACCGCTACGAAGTGAATAATGATTTCCGGGCAATTCTGACGGAAAAAGGTATGAAGCTCTGCGGAACTTCTCCGGACGGAAGGATTGTTGAGATGATAGAGCTGCCGGAACACCCCTGGTTTATCGCGACCCAGGCTCATCCGGAGTTGAAGTCCAGACCGAATCGCCCACATCCGCTGTTCAAGGGATTTGT
>JAGASC010000074.1 GCA_017621905.1 Roseburia sp. | reverse complement strand
ATCCACACGTTCCACCATTCCTTCCTCATAAATATCTTCGTACAGAAATTCTATGGTTTCAACTCTGCCCTCTTTTCTCGGACTGTCATCCACCGGTTTCGGATACTCCAGCACCAGATCTATAACATGGAAGGATACTCCGCCGGCATCCATCAAATGTTTTACCTCCAACAGAATCTCTGCGGCCTTCTCCACACTCACGTCCTCATCATATACATATAACACCAAATGTCCTGCAGCTTTTCCAAGCTCTCTGATATCATATACCTGATCCAGAACCAAATCTTCTGTTAGCAACGCATAGTTAGGCAAATCATCGGCACCTGCAAATTCTTTTGCAACAAATTCGATATCACCATATTCGATATGGGTATAATAGGGAAAAGCCGGGCTTGTAAACACATTTTCTGTGGCATCCCTGTATTCCTTATTGATTCGGGCTGCTGTATTTTCTCCACTTAAGACTCGATCCTCATAGCTGTCCCAGGTTAAGCTCCCCATCATATCCAGACGCATGGTAAACCCACTATCCAGGCTGCTAGGCGATACGATAAAAGCATGATATCCGCCATCCTTGAAGCTGAAAGTAACACGTTCAATCTCATAATCCTTATCCGCATACACTTCGTTCAGTCTGTTTTTTGCTGCATTTGTCGCCAGCCATTTAGATACCGGATTACCAACCACTCCATTGGCAAACACCCCAACTCCCGCTATCAATCCCAGAGCCATTATCAACGCAAATACCTTCTTGGTCTTCTTTTTCATAAGCTACTCCTTTCTGAAAGCATAATGAATCAAACCAGCGATCACTATGCCCACAATCACGAATACACTGTAAATGCCGGTCCACATCACTCTGGAATACATTCCCAGTTCTTCGATTCCACGAAGTACATTCAACACAAAAGAAATCACATTCGTAAAAAGCAGCAGTAAAGGTACCGCATACAGTGACTTCCACCGAAATATCACGTATCCAAAAATACCAACAATAGGCATGATCAGGCTGTTATAGAACAGTTCACTGCTGGCGGTCAGGCTAAGACCAAAAAAGATCCCAAACAGCAATAACATAATAAAAAAGAACTGTACCTTTCTTCTCACATCCACAATCAACTTTTCTGTATCGGCCACAGGAGGTACTGTTCCACTGTAACATGATGCACAGGATTCACACTTCTTAATATGTTGCTCCACTGCTTCCCTACTGTCCTCACTGGCTATCCCGTCCTGCACTAACGGTATTAAATCCATACATATTTTGCAACTAATCTCATTCATCAGTGAAACCCTCCTTTTTCAATATTTTCCGTAGCTTATCTTTGGTCCTGAAATCAATAACTCTGGCTGAACTTTCAGATATTTCATACTTCTGTCCGATTTCATAAAAAGAATACCCATCCAATCGCATCTGCACGATATTTCTGGTTCGCTCCGGTTCTTTCTCCAACAGGCGATATATTCGTTCAATTACTTCCTGCGAATGGTACTTGGTCTCCGGTCCCAAATCCATGCTCTCGCAAAACTCTGTCAAGGCTTCCATTCTAATCTGCCGGTCCTTCTTTCTCAGATAATCATACCATTCATAGCGCGCAATGGAAAACAGCCAGGTTTTGATATCTGATTCGCCCCGGAATGTACCAATGGCTTTGACTACCTTTAGGAATACTTCCGATGCCAGGTCCTCTGAAAGTGAGGCATCATGGCTCAGACTATACAGATAGCGGTATACATCATTATGATATGTACGAAATAATTCTTCTAATAATCTTCGCATTCTGCTCCTCCTTTCACCCTATTAGTCGCTTCTTAGAGGCTTTTGTTACAAATAATTAGTCTTTTCAACTGATTTTTTTCTACGTTCTTTTCCTCATATCTATTACTCAGTAATTATACTTTATTTTCACCCACAAGAAAAAGTACAGCAACCGGTAGTTGCACGCTTAGGTTGCCACTGACTTTTCGTAAAAAACATTGACATTCTCGATATTCGACAATATAATTATATTACAGATACTCGATATTCGAGAATGGAGGTGCATTCATGCCAAGGGAAAAATTCCGCACGCTGACAGAGCAGATGTTTTATGTGCTGCTCTGCCTAAAAACCGAATGCTATGGTCTGGATATTCTGGACAGGATACCTGCAATGACAGGAGGACGGGTCACCGTTGGATCCGGAACCCTCTATAATCTTCTGGAGCAATTTCTGGATGCAGGCATGATTGTAGAGACAAAGGTTGAGGGACGAAAGAGGACCTATCTCTTAACCGTAAGAGGCAGGCAGATGCTGGATGCAGAATATGCCCGTATCGTAGCCCAGGCACAGGATTACCGTACTGTTTTTGGAGAGGAGGCTTAGAGGATATGAAAGAAAGAAATGATAGAAAACGCCAGATCACACGTTTCTCTTTCTATGACCAGACCGCAATGCAGAGACATTTCGAAAAGATGGCCACAGAAGGCTGGTTGATTGAGAAGATCAGCACATATTTTTACCAATACCGTCCGATTGAACCCCAGAAGCTCCATATCACCGTGACCTATTTCCCGGATGCCTCTGAATTTGATCCCCGTCCCTCTGACCGCCAGCAGATGATGGAAGATTTTGCTGCCCGGGACGGCTGGAAGCTCCTGACCAGCTTCGGGCAGATGCAGGTATTCTGTAGCGATGCGGAAGATCCCCGCCCAATAGAGACCGATTCCGTGACACAAGTGGAAACCATCTGGCGCGCCTTGAAAAAGAACCTGTTTCCTGCGCACCTGATGCTCCTTGCCCTCTCCCTCTACCAGCTGATCTTTAACGGATACCGGGCATACCAGGATACTGTGGACTTTCTATCCGCACCCTATCTCCTGGCTGCGTTCCCCGTGTGGCTATTGATCTTGTTTGCAGAGATTCATGAACTGATCGCCTGTTTGAGGTGGCACCGGAAAGCAAAGACTGCCGCTGAAAACGGTGTTTTCCTGCCGGTAAAAACAAACCGCACGATCAGTTTTGCACTTATTTTAACCTGCGTTTTTGTTTGGCTTTCCACAATCCTTTTACCAGCAGGAACCCGCACTTTTGCCCTGGTGTGGATGATTGTTGTCATTGGGGTTATCCTGATAGGCCGCATCGTAAAACAGGCTTTGAAGAAAGTAGGCGCTTCCCGGGGAATGAATTACGCAGCAACGGTTGCGGTAACTGTCCTTCTGACCTTTGCTTTCTTAGGAGGAATGACTTTCTATATTGTACGATTCGGGATCAGTGACGGCAGAACGCCTGTGGGAAGCTATGAGTTGAACGGATGGACTTTTGAGATTTACGATGAACAGATGCCACTGTATGTAGAGGACCTTATGGACATCGGCGATAGTAAATGGTCCAGAGAACACAATGTCAGTCAGGAGACCTTTTTACTATCCAAATCAGAGTATCGTCAAAACCATGTGCAGGGCGGACCGGAAGGTCTGGAAGATCTGGAATATACCATTATTGACGTCAAATGCCCCGCTTTGTACGAGGTAGTCAAGCAATCTCTACTAAATGAACGTCAGGATGAGGTTTCTGATGGATACACTTTTATTAACCATTACAAGCCGATAGATGCTGCTGCCTGGGACGCCACAGGAGCATACCAGCTTCACTGGAGTGACAGCATATTGAACACCTATCTTATCTGCTGGGAGAACCGGATTGTGGAGATCAAGTTTTACTGGGAGCCTACTCCCGAACAGATTTCCATTGCTGCCACCAAATTGAAAACTGAGTAAGCGAAAGGAGAGGCAAACCGCCTCTCCTGCTTCTGTCCATCCAACATTCACATACAAGTCCAAAAGACCGCCTTACTTGCTCTGCTCTGCCAGCATCTGCAGCCTTGCAATCTCTTTCCTACAGGATTCTTCCGCAGTTCCGAAGACTTGACCATGTTCTTCTCTTAAACATTTTAAAATTCTCTCATACGCATCAATTGCTTTCTCATACTCCTTAGCTTCTTCATACATTTGCGCCAACGAGTACAATCCATCTGTCAGTCGGGGCGGAGTCTGTATCTCGTAACATTTCTCATAATCTGCAATAGCCTCCTGTGCCAGCCCAATCTTCTTGTAACGGTCAGCCCTGCTGCAATATGCCTGCCATGCATTGGGCGATTTCTCAACCGCCAGATTCCACTGTCTAAGTGCCTCTGTATGATCACCACGCCCAAATGCCACGTCTCCCATATACGTGTACGCCTGATGGTCATCCTTAATGCTCTGCAAATCTTTAATATATGGAACCGCATCTTCATAGCGCCCGTCAGCCAGCAGATTTTCGATGATTGCATATAAGCCCAGATAGTTTTTCGGATTCTTTTTCAGGAAATTGGCGAAAAATTCAATCACCTCAAAATGGTTATCATACCATTCATCTCCACACACACCATTATTGGCTTCCAGGAAGGCAACCCAGCCGCCTTTGCTTTCAGGATTCAGCTCCAGCACTTTCTTAGCATATTCTGAAGCCTTTTCGTGATCGCTTTTTGCACGATGATTGTACAAATCCGCCAGATACTCATATGCTGTGGCATTACTTGGTTCTTCTCTTATGACCCCTTCCAAAAATGCTGATGCCTGATCAAAGTTCTCACGTCTAATGCGGCTTTCATTCCAAAGCATATTTTCAATACGCTCGAATTGCTCTTTATGGGAAATCTGGAACAGGTCATCTATAGAGACTCCAAAATAGGTAGCGATTCCCGGCAACAAAGCAATGTCCGGCACGCTGCTTTCTGTTTCCCATTTCGATACCGCCTGCGTTGACACCCCAAGATAGGCTGCCATTTCTTCCTGTTTCACCTTTTTCTGTAATCGATACATCCGAATTTGTTTACCAATATTCATATTCTCCCTCACTATATCGTAATTGTGCATATAACCCGGATTCTGATAAACTCATGATCCGTGAACATCTATCAGCTGATACATTTATTATACTGAATCAGAAGAATTTATCAATCGAGGTGAAAGCAAGCGTAATCAACCAATAGTTGAACGGGCTTCACTTTTAGGTACCAACATACGCCGGTGGATGCCGTAATAAAGAATGCCCTAAGTATTTGTCGGCTTCACTGGTAGGTGGTGGCTTAGAAGCATATCTAATCAATCGGATACTCCTGCAGAGAAAGAGCTTGTAATTACAGCATATAATCGCACGCCTTACATTTCCCGGTTATGGTTTTACTGCGAGTCCACTCTAGGGCAGATTCCTATTTCTGCAAGCAAACGAACGCTGCGTAAACGAAAGGAGAGGTCAAGTGATCTCTCCTTTTTCTGTTTCTGATATGAATCTGTCTTTTTTGCTTATTTCTTTCTCTTTCTATGATAAACTACAACTGCAGCCATGCATTCCAGCACATATACTCCTGTAAACAAAACATTCCGTACCGCCACTTTCCCCCGAGCCGCTTCCAGATCATCTGCTGTACATACCGTAATGGGCAGAACAGTGCCATCTTTCGCAGTATACT
>JAGASC010000073.1 GCA_017621905.1 Roseburia sp. | reverse complement strand
CCACACCAGAATTGCAAAAACTATGGCAAGTGGGATGGCGATACCTACATACTGATTTCCGGAAAATAAAATATCCAGTCCAAGACTTGGAAGAATTGCAGTTTTTCCGCGGGCTTTCAGTGTGTATGTATAAGCACTGGAAGTATCCTTTACATTTACGAGTATCATGTTGGTCAGATACAGACCGATCCAATTTAACATAATACCGGAAATAACCTCATTTACATTAAAATAAGCTTTTAACACGCCTACCAGAAATCCCCATGCAGCACCTGCCGCTGCCGCTAAAATCATACATGGAAACCAGCCCCAGCCCCAGGCAAGAGCTGCATAAAGAGAAGCACATGCACCTACTACATACTGGCCTGCGGTACCGATGTTAAAAAGCCCTACCTTATAAGAAAATAATACCGCCAGGGAGCACATAATCAGCGGCGCTGTCTTAACTAATGTAGTGCCCAAATGCTTGAGCTGCATATTCGCCCTGCTATATCCAAAAAAGTTCTTCGCTACCGCAGTGATGGCCTCCAGTGCACCCTTGGGTTCAATAAACAGCAGCACCAAAAAACCTACGAACATACCGATTATGATACAAATCAAAGATGCAAGCAATGACTGTACCGCTTCGTCTTTGAACATTTTTTTCATGATACGGTCACCTCATCTTTCCTCGCACCGGCCATGTAAAGACCAAGTTCTTCCTGGGTTGTTTTCTTCGGATCAAATTCACCGACGATTTCTCCCTCATACATCACCAGAATACGGTCCGGTACATCCATAACCTCGTCCAGCTCTAAGGAAACAAGAAGCACTGCTTTTCCTGCATCCCGCTGTGCCACAAGCTGCTTGTGAATATATTCAATCGCGCCCACATCAAGGCCACGGGTCGGCTGAACTGCTACCAGCACTTCCGGATTTCGGTCAATTTCCCGGGCGATAATCGCTTTCTGCTGGTTACCGCCGGACATACTGCGGGCCATTGTAACCGGCCCCTGTCCGGAGCGGACATCATATTGTTCAATCAGACGCCTGGCATTTTCCCGAATATTCTTAAATTTTAAAAATCCTGCTCTACTGGTAAATTCCGGTTCAAAATACCGCTCAAGAATCAGATTATTTTCCAGAGAATAATCCAATACCAAACCGTGCTTATGGCGGTCCTCCGGGATATGGCTCATTCCCATCACATTGCGCTGACGGATGGAACAGCCTGTAATATCTTTTCCGCACATCTTTATTTTGCCGGATGCCAGAGGTTCTAAGCCGGTGATGCCTTGTACCAGCTCTGTCTGACCATTTCCGTCGATTCCTGCGATACACACAATCTCACCTGCTCGCACAGTAAAGGAAACATCTTTCACTGCATTGTTCTTATGGTTTCCGGAGGCCACGGTCATATGCTCCACAGAAAGCATTACCCTGCCCGGCTTGCTCTCCTTTTTTGCCACATGAAAATTCACGCAGCGTCCTACCATCATGGCAGACAATTCCTCCATGCTGGTATCTGCAGTTTCTACGGTTCCGATATATTTTCCCTTGCGGAGCACGCTGCAGCGATCAGACACTTCCATAATCTCTGCCAGTTTGTGAGAAATGAAAAGAATGCTCTTTCCCTCCGCCGCAAGATTTTTTATGATCTGCATCAATTCCTTGATTTCCTGCGGTGTAAGAACTGCCGTAGGCTCGTCAAAAATCAAAATCTCATTTTCACGGTAAAGCATTTTTAAGATCTCGGTACGCTGCTGCATACCAACCGTAATATCCCGAGTCGCTGCATCCGGGTCAATATGAAGGCCGTATTTTTCGGAGAGCGCTATTACTTTCTTTCTGGCCTCTGATTTTTTCAAAAATCCAAGCTTGTTCGGCTCCACGCCCAGGATAATGTTGTCGAGTACGGAAAAGCATTCCACCAGCTTAAAATGCTGATGCACCATGCCGATGCCTAAATTATTTGCATCATTCGGATTGTTGATTTTTACTTCTCTTCCGTCTTTTTTTATTCTCCCCTCTTCCGGCTGGTACAAACCAAACAATACGCTCATCAGCGTAGACTTACCGGCACCGTTTTCCCCCAGAAGAGCTTGTATCTCTCCTTTCTTTAGCTGGACGGAAATATTGTCATTGGCAACGATACCCGGGAATCTTTTTGTGATATTCAACATCTCAATTGTATAAGATTGTTCCATACATTTCCCCCGCATTCCTGTAATTAACGCACTTTTCTTTATCTATTATTTTACCCATGTTTCCAAATAAAATCTCACACTGCAAGATTTTCACCTACGTTGGTTCGCTTTCGTGACATCTTTTCATTATCTCAAACTTTTTAGCTTTCGTGCATTCTCGGAGTTTTTTGTTTCAGAGGGCAAAAAATCCTATGAAATAAGGGAAATGGAGCAGACAGCAAAAACTGCCTGCTCCTATAAGAAACGAATAACGATTCAGCACCTTCATCGTTACAAAAACAATCCACTTATTTTAAATTCCCAAGATTTTCGAAGGTAATTGTTTTTACTGCCGGTTCTGCACTGATATCGCCTGAAACTTTGATGGTACCGTCATATAATTTTGTCACAAGCACTTTGTAATCATCTGCGGTAAAGCCATCTGACCACTGGGTGGTCTCCAGAGGAAGCTGTACATAATTTGCTTCCGGATCGGTACCGGAAACCAGGCCGAGTGTGGAAATCTTCCCCGCATACGCATCCCATTTTCCATCCACGATAACTGCTTTCAGCGTATCGTAGGTTGTCGGATAAAGTCCCTTCATTGCAGAGGTAACCGTCAGTCCTTCTCCATAGGAGCCATCAATGACAGCAGACTGATCCGTATCCACACCGATTACTTTTCCGCCGACTTTTACAGCAGCCTCAGCTGCGGAAGAGAAAATACCGCCGCCGCATGCAAATACAACTTCTGTCCCGCCGGAATACCAGGTATCCATAGCAGCTGTGATATCTGCATCACCGTAGAACTGATTTCCATACGCATATTTCATTTCAACGGAAGCACCTGTCTCAGTAGCTGCTGCATCGGCACCCTGAACATATCCATAACCGAAACGAATCACTGCTGGTACCGCCATGCCGCCTAAGAACCCAAGTTTTGTGAAGCCCATTTTTACCGCAGCATATCCCGCCATATATCCGGAAATTTCTTCCTGATAAACTGCACAGTATACGTTGTCCATATAACAATAATCTTCTACCTTCCAGTTCTCCGGATTGTAGTCATAGGTTTCTCCTGCCGCCGCAACGCCTGCCTCTAAAATATCGCCTGCTGAAACGTCAAGTGCGATGAATTTTACATCCTTGTATTCTTCGGAAACTTCAACGATGGTTCCTCCAAATGCATAACCAGGCATGACAATTACGTTGTAGCCGTCATCAATTGCCTTTTCCACAGATGCGACACGGTCCGCGGTGGAATCTGCGGCCGGTTTGTAATACTGGAAATCTACTCCGTTCTCTTCGCTGAATGCCTTGCAGGCTTCGTATGTAGTCTGGTTGAATGACTGATCGGTAATGTCACCGTAGTCTGTAATCATTGCAACACTGTAATCTGATGTTTGATTGTCTGCAGTTTTTGTCCCGGCACTGCCGCATCCGCTTAACATGGCAGCGGTCATGGCCGCCACGGTCAGAAAACTTAATGCTTTCTTTTTCATTTTTCCTCTTTTCTGCGCTGCCTGTTCTTTATTTATGACAAGTTTGTGGGCGCAGCGCAGACACAAGACTTGTT
>JAGASC010000072.1 GCA_017621905.1 Roseburia sp. | reverse complement strand
TTTCTTTTTATTTATTTTTCTTATCAAAGTTACTTGTTATTTTATCGGTTGTTGCCTGTGAAGTCAACCAAAGTGTCAGAAATTTTTGAGAAAATTTATAAGATTTTGAAAATATTTGTTAAGATTCCGCTAAGATTATGCGTGAAATTTGTGTTTTGTTTAAGGCTTGCGAAGAAGTGTTAGAAAAGAGTAAAGAAAAAAGCAGGTATCATTGACGGTTTCTCCTGGCTTTGCTATGTTGGGGCTGGCAATGGGAGGAGTGCGTCCCGAACCCGCATAGGGCAACGTCAACTCCGGTTTCCATCCTACATAAATCAATATTTTAATCATAAAAACGAAAAGAGGATCATTGTGAAAGTTATCAAAACATACATGGTGGAGCCAGAGAACTGGCAAGGAGGTTTACTATGAAACCTGGAAAAAAGATGCTGGCTGTGATATTGTTGCTTATTGCAGCCTCTGTTCTCGTGGCAATTTTTGGTATGGGCGACGATATCAAAGGAATCCGGGAAATGCGTTACGGAATTGATATCCGCGGCGGAGTGGAGGCAATTTTTGAGGCGGATGGCGTTACAGAAAAACCTACGTCACAGGAATTGGAGACAGCCAGAGAAGTATTAGAGATGCGTTTGGATGCCGCAAATATCACAGACCGTGAAGTAACCGTGGATCAGGAGGGCGGCTATATCATTGTTCGTTTCCCCTGGAAATCTGACGAGTCGAGTTTTAAACCGGAGGATGCCATTGCAGAGCTGGGCGAGATGGCGAAGCTTACCTTTCGTGACCCGGAGGGGAATGTACTGGTAGATGGAAAAAATGTGACAGGAAGTACAGTAGAGAAAGACAAAACAGTCACAGGAAGTGGCTATGTGGTAGCGTTGAATTTTGATGAAGAAGGGGCCAAAAAGTTTGAGGAGGCTACTGAGAGTTTGCTGGGACAACGCATGGGCATTTACATGGATGAAGAACAGATTTCCAATCCAATGGTGGAAACGAAAATATCAGGAGGAAAGGCGGTCATCAGCGGTATGGAATCCTATGATGCGGCCAAAACTCTTTCCGATAAAATCAATGCGGGTGCATTACCGTTTTCGCTAAAGACCACCAGCTTTTCTACCATCAGTCCCACCATGGGAAACAGTGCCTTAGAGGTAATGATCGCGGCGGGATGTCTGGCATTTCTTGTGGTTTGCCTGTTCATGTTCTTTTATTACAAATTGCCGGGGGCAGTAGCATGTCTTACCCTGCTTTTGCAGATGACTTTGCAGCTGTTGGCAGTGTCCGTGCCACAATATACGCTGACATTGCCCGGAATTGCAGGTATTATACTTTCCCTGGGCATGGCGGTGGATGCAAATATCATCATCGCTGAGCGAATCTCTGAGGACTTGCAAAAGGGATATTCGGTGCGGACGTCCATAAGAAACGGTTATAAGAATGGATTTACTTCCGTATTGGATGGCAATATTACCACCGCAGTAGTGGCAGTAATCCTGATGATTTTCGGCTCCGGCTCCATGTTAAGCTTTGGCTACACGCTCCTTGTAGGTATGGTGGTCAATATGATTGCAGGGGTGAGTATTTCAATGCAGATTTTACTGTCATTGTCTCTCTATAAAAGGTGGAACAATGAAAAGTGGTTCCGAAAAAAGAAGGAACTGAGAATTCGGCAGTTTTTCAAAAAGAAATGGATCTGTGTACTGATTTCAGGCGGTATTTTTTTGACCGGTATGATCGGATGTGCCGTAAAAGGCGTGACACTGGATACCCAGTTTACCGGCGGAGTAGTGTTGAGCTATACCGTGCATGGTGCCACGGACCTTACTGCCATTGAAGCGGAAGTAGGACAGGTCACAGACCGGGCCATTACCGTGCAGGAAACGGAAAGCAATGTCAGTGAAGAGCGAAAACTGCAAATTACCCTGGCGGGGAACGGCGGAATTTCACCGGAGGAGCAGAAAGAAATTACAGCAGCTTTGGAGCGGGCAGAGGGGGAGCAGCAGATTACTCTGGCCGAGACCTATGCGGTGGAGCCTTACATAGGGGAGCGAGCCTTGAAAAATGCAGCGATTGCAATCGGCTTATCCTTCCTGTTTATTGTGATATACGTGGCTTTCCGGTTTTCGACACTTTCCGGTTTTGCAGCCGGGGTGACGGCGCTGATTGCGTTGTTCCATGATGTTTTTGTGGTATTTTTTGCCTTTGTGCTGGCGGGCATTCCGCTAAACGATGCCTTTGTTGCGGTAGTGCTTACCATCATTGGATATTCCATCAATGACACGATAGTGGTTTACGACCGGATCCGTGAGAACAAAAAGGATTGTCCGAAGATGGATATCATAGAGCTGAATGATTTGAGTGTATCTCAGATTTTTGCCAGATCCGTAAACTCCTCGCTGACCACTACCATGTGTGTATTTATTATTCTGGTGGCATCCATGGTGTTTCAGATTACATCCATTTGGGCTTTTGCGCTTCCAATGCTGTTTGGACTGATCAGCGGATGCTATTCCTCTATCTGCATCGCCAGCCTGCTGTGGGCAATGTGGAAGAAGCGTAACAGTTCAGACAGCCTTTAGCATTTACTGCTAAGGGCGTATGAAAACGTGGAATATGCAAGCATCCAGCCCCATCGCGGAGCGATTTTTATGGCTGGATGCACGTAACAGTGAGGGCATTTGAGCTGTTACGGAGAAGCGTTTTTCAACAGTTACAAAACATTAGATTTGGGAAAGGAATATGTAAAATAATATGGATTTTATCAAAGATATGCTGCGTGGTGTGGCGATTGGGATTGCCAATATCGTTCCGGGCGTCAGCGGAGGCACAATGATGGTCTCAATGGGCATTTATGATGATGTAATTCGTGCAGTGACAGGAATTTTTTCTCATTTAAAAAAAAGCATTCGTCTGCTTTTTCCCTATGCACTCGGAATGCTGATCGGAATTATCGGACTATCCTTCACAATCGGTTTTTTGTTTGAAAAGTATCCCTTCCAGACGGCAATGCTGTTCATCGGGCTGATTCTTGGCGGTCTTCCGCTCATATTGCCCAAGGTAAAAGGCGCAAGACCATCTCTGCTTGAATTGATACTTTTTGTGGCATTCTTTGCCCTGATCGTCTGGATGCAGTTCTGGACAACCGGTGCAGACCGGAGTCTGGATTTTAATCCCCAAACAGTGGTCAGCCTTTTTGCAATCGGAACCGTCGCAGCGGCTACTATGGTGATTCCCGGCGTCAGCGGTTCCATGTTACTGATGTCATTGGGCTATTATGCCCCGATCATACAGCAAATTAACAGTTTTATTGTCGCTGCAGTGACATTGAATTTTGACCAGCTTTTTCGCTGCATGGGGGTACTGGTCCCCTTTGGCCTCGGCGTTGTCGTCGGTGTCTTCCTTGTGGCGAAACTGGTAGAATATCTGTTGGCAAAACACGAGAGAAAAACCTATTTCGCCATCCTCGGCCTGCTTGCTTCGTCCCCTGTTGCGGTATTTAGCAGTATGAGCCTTGGAACTTTAAGCTTTGGAGCGATTCTGGCAGGAATCATTTTATTTGTTCTTGGTGCGGGGGTGGCATGGTTACTCGCGAAATAAAGGAAATATTATAACTTTCAGAAAATAGTCTCAAAAGAGCAAAAAAATTAAACAATTTTTTTGCTCTTTTTTCTTTGAAAAATAGAAAAATGTGTTACAATAGATAAAGATAAGATACAAGTTCCTGTTCGGGACAAAGAAAGGAATCAAAGGGAACATGAGACGAGTATTACTAAAATTAAGCGGTGAAGCTCTTGCAGGGGAGAAACACACCGGTTTTGATGAACCGACAGTTACAGAAGTAGCCAGACAGGTCAAGCAGATTACGGACAGTGGTGTGCAGGTAGGCATTGTAATCGGCGGCGGCAATTTCTGGCGGGGAAGAACCAGTGAGACCATTGACCGCACCAAAGCAGATCAAATCGGAATGCTGGCAACGGTCATGAACTGTATTTATGTATCGGAGATTTTCCGGTCGGTAGGAATGAAGACGCAGATATTGACCCCATTTGAATGCGGCAGCATGACAAAATTATTTTCAAAGGACCGTGCGAATAAGTACTTTGAGAAAGGCATGGTAGTTTTCTTTGCAGGAGGAACAGGACATCCTTATTTCTCCACAGATACCGGAATTGTACTTCGGGCGATTGAGATGGAGGCGGACGGCATCTATCTGGCAAAGGCGATTGATGGTGTTTACGACAGCGATCCGAAGACAAATTCTTCTGCAGTAAAATATGATGAGGTCTCCATTCAGGAGGTAATCGATAAAAAGCTTGCGGTGGTGGATCTGACTGCTTCCATCATGTGCATGGAAAACCGGATGCCGATGTATGTATTCGGACTGAATGAAGAGAACAGTATTGTAAATGCCATGACAGGAAAGTTTAACGGCACAAAGGTTACTGTTTCGTAATAATATTTTTAAGAAAGGTATGGTATAGAACACATGGATGAAAGATTAGTACAGTTTGAAGAAAAAATGGGAAAGACAATGAGTAATTTAAACGAGGAGTTTGGAAGCATCCGCGCCGGACGTGCAAATCCGCATGTGCTTGACAAATTGAGAGTAAATTACTATGGCACACCGACAGCAATCCAGCAGGTGGCAAATGTCAATGTACCGGAACCGAGAATGATTCAGATTCAGCCGTGGGAGCCATCCATGGTAAAAGAAATCGAAAAAGCAATCATGACATCCGATCTTGGCATCAATCCATCCAACGATGGAAAGGTAATCCGTCTGGTTTTCCCGGAGCTGACCGAGGAGAGACGTAAAGATCTGGCCAAGGATGTGAAGAAAAAAGGCGAGAGTGCAAAGGTTGCAATCCGTAATATCCGTCGTGACGCCAACGATTTTTTGAAAAAATTAGGAAAATCTTCTGATGTCTCTGAGGATGAAATTAAGTCCCTTGAAGATGCTGCCCAGAAGTTGACAGACAAGTATATTGCAGAGGTTGACAAAGCAGTAGAGGCAAAGACAAAGGATATTCTTACCGTATAAGTAAATGAGACGTGGGGACATGGCAAGTGCGTGTCCTCACTTTGTTCATTTTGTAAACAGGTGAATTTCCTGAAAAAAGTATGTATTTTCCGGGAAAGTAGAAGTGCCTGGGAAACAGGATTGGAGAAAAAATTGAAAAAAGAAGAGATGAAAATTCCACAGCATATAGCGATTATTCTGGATGGAAACGGACGATGGGCCAAGAGTAAGGGAATGCCACGGAATTATGGGCATACTGCGGGGGCAAAAAACGTGGAGCCTATCTGTCGTGCAGCGTACCATCTGGGCGTGAAATATCTGACCCTGTATGCTTTTTCCACGGAGAACTGGAACCGGCCGGAGGCGGAAGTCAGTGCTATCATGACCATACTGGAAAATTATTTGAAAAACTGTATCAAGATAGCAAACCGCAACAACATGCGTGTGCGGGTCATCGGAGATATCTCCCGACTGAGTGAAAAGTTCCAAAAACAGATTGCAGAACTGGAGGAGGCCTCTGCAAACAATGATGGACTGAATCTCCAGATTGCCATTAATTACGGCAGCCGCGACGAAATGATTCGTGCTATGCGCCGTATGTGCAGGGATGTTTGGGATGGAAAACTTTCACCGGATGATGTTTCTGAAAAAATTTTTGAGGGTTATCTGGATACGGCAGATATTCCGGATCCGGATCTCATGATTCGGACCAGCGGTGAACAGCGGTTATCCAATTATCTTTTGTGGCAGCTGGCTTACAGTGAGTTCTATTTTGCGGAGGTTCCCTGGCCGGATTTTACGGAAGAGGAGCTTTTAAAAGCGCTGGAAGCCTATACAAAACGGGACAGAAGATATGGTGGACTGAGTGAAGAATAGTTGATTACAGGTGCGATTTCCCGCTGAGGTTGAAAAGATACAGGAACTTTGTCTGTGTGGGGAATGAATGCTGAGAAACTGCAATTTGCAGAGAGGAATGGATTTAAGCTATGTTTAAGACAAGATTGTTAAGCGGCATTGTTCTTGTGATTGCTGCGCTGGTATTGATTATTACAGGTGGGGATGTACTTTTCATTTCCACTCTGGTGCTTTCCTATATTGGATTATTTGAATTGTATCGCATTTCGGTATCGAGAAGGCTGTACCGGGAATACTGGGGTATGTGGCTGCAACGGTATATTATCTGAATCTCAGGTTTGCATTTTTGCCGGACATGATGATGTTTGTATTGGGATTTCTGATTCTTTTGATGGCAGCTTATGTGTTTACCTATCCTAAGTTTAAGACAGAGCAGCTTTTGGCAGCTTTTTTCGGGGTTTTTTATGTGGCAGTTATGTTATCATACGTTTATCAGACGCGTATACTGGTAGCGGGGCAGTACATTGTATGGTTAATTTTCCTGTGCTCCTGGGGTTGTGATACCTGCGCGTATTGTGTGGGCATGCTGATCGGAAAGCACAAAATGTCACCAAAGTTAAGCCCTAAGAAGTCTGTAGAAGGAGCCGTGGGTGGTGTGATTGGAGCTGCATTGCTCACGCTGATTTACGGTATGATTTTCAGAGATGCTATGGGTATGGAAATGACTCATGTCTGGATATTGGCTGGTATCAGTGCGGCAGGAGCATTGATTTCCATGGTGGGAGATCTGACTGCTTCCGCCATCAAGCGCAATTACGGCATCAAAGATTACGGGAATCTGATACCGGGACACGGCGGTATTTTAGACCGGTTTGACAGTGTGATTTTTACGGCACCTATTATTTATTTCCTGGCAGCCAATTTGATTGTGTTCTAATTGAGCAACATTAAAGAATGGAGGAATACGGATGAAAAAAATAGCCATTTTGGGTTCTACGGGTTCCATCGGAACCCAGACTCTGGAGATTGTCCGTGAACAGAAAGATATCCGGGTCGTTGCCATTGCAGCGGGAAGCAATATAGCGTTGCTGGAACAACAGATGCGCGAATTTTCGCCGGCGCTGGTAAGCGTGTGGGATGAGAAAAAAGCGTCGGAGCTTCGGGTGAAAACGGCTGATTTAAAGACGAAGATTGTTTCCGGCATGGAAGGATTGCTTGAGGTGGCCACGTTGCCGGAAAGTGAGATTCTGGTAACTGCCATTGTTGGAATGCTGGGAATCCGTCCCACCATTGCCGCAATTGAATCCGGTAAAGATATCGCCCTGGCCAACAAGGAAACTTTAGTGACCGCAGGACATATCATTATGCCGCTGGCGAAAAAGCATGGAGTCTCTATCCTTCCGGTGGACAGCGAGCACAGCGCGATTTTTCAGTCTTTGCAGGGAGCAGCCGGGAACCGGGCTGCCAAAATTCTATTGACGGCCTCCGGTGGACCGTTCCGTGGGAAAAAAAGAGAGGAGCTTTCCAAAATTCAGGTGGAGGATGCTCTAAAGCATCCGAACTGGGTCATGGGAAGAAAAATTACCATAGATTCTTCCACCCTTGTCAATAAAGGTTTAGAGGTCATGGAAGCTAAATGGCTCTTCGGGGTGGATTTGGACCAGATTCAGGTGGTGGTGCATCCCCAGAGTGTGATCCATTCTGCGGTGGAATTTGAGGATGGTGCAGTGATTGCCCAATTAGGTACACCGGATATGAGGCTGCCCATTCAGTATGCGCTCTATTATCCAAAGCGTCGCAATCTCTCCGGTAAGCGATTAAATCTATTTGAGATTGGACAGTTGACTTTTGAGGAGCCGGACACGGATACGTTCCGGGGGCTGGCGCTGGCATATCAGGCCATGGAACGGGGCGGAAATATTCCAACGGTCTACAATGCTGCGAATGAGAAAGCAGTAGCGCTATTTTTGGACCGGAAAATCCGTTATTTGGAAATTACAGAGATGATTGAAGCCTGCATGAAGCAGGCGGACTATATTTCAAATCCTAATGTGGATGAAATATTAGGAACAGAAAATGCTGTTTATGAATTTATTTCGGGCAGATGGATGTAGTGATAAAGGATTTATGTATCTGTTTATAACAGTCCTATGCATTTACTGCATAGGACGTATGAAAACGATGAACAACCATGAGCAAGCCCCATCGCGGAGCGATTTTCATGGGCTTGCGGTCGTAACTGTGAAGGTACTGAACAGTTACGAATTTAGGTAACTGTTCAGAACAGTTACGGATTTAGTGGTAAACGAGAAAGGTATTTCAATGAAAATTATTTTAGCAATTTTGATATTCAGTTTAATCATTATTTTTCACGAGCTGGGACATTTCCTGTTGGCGAAGGCAAACGGGATTCGTGTCAATGAATTTTGTCTCGGTTTGGGGCCAACACTTTTTGGCATTACAAAAGGGGAGACCCGCTATGAACTAAAGCTGCTGCCTTTTGGCGGAGCCTGTGTCATGGAGGGAGAAGATGGAGAGAGCGAAGATGAACGTGCCTTCGGAAAAAAATCTGTCTGGGCGCGCATCAGTGTGGTGGCGGCAGGACCGGTCTTTAATTTTATCATGGCCTTTGTTTTTGCTTTTATTCTGCTGTGCAACACAGGCTATAATTTACCTGTACTCTCCGGCGTGCTG
>JAGASC010000071.1 GCA_017621905.1 Roseburia sp. | reverse complement strand
GATATATAGACAAACCATATGCAAGATTCTTGGTTGAAAGAATCACAGAATTCACGTTATCATATGCCTGCTCTAAAAACGCTTCATTTCGTTTTATCGTTTCTTCCTGCGAATTCGACTTCATCTGATTTCCGTACCATATGCTCAAAGCAGTCATAGGAAGCATCAGACATATAAAGAGCAACAAAAAGTACCTCAAAAAAATACTGCTAAAACGATAGTCTTTGAAACAAAAAAGTAGTTGCCTCAAAGTTGAACGTATTACATTTTTTGCTTTCATTATACTGCCCCCTTCCCTCGTAGATTTTTAATTTTTTCTGTTCCAATACTCCCGTACCGTACATCCCGTATATTTCTTAAACAATTGCTGAAAATATTTATCATCATGGTATCCCACTGCCTGTCCGATATCTTCCGGCTGCAGCTTCTTCTCTTCCAATAACCGCATAGCTCCTTCCATACGGCTTCTGAATACATAGTCTGTAAAGGTTTCCCCCATCTCATTACGAAACCGCCGTATGAAATGTCTGGGACTTAAGTGTACAAATTCCGCCACCTCACGATAAGTAAAGTCTTCTCCCAGATGATTGCTGATATAGCTGCAAGCTTTTCGAATGCAATCATCTCCGCCACTCCGTGCCACGGATACCAGATTTCTGGATACCAGTTCATCATTCAACTGACTGAAAAGTGCTAACATTTCATTTTCCTCATTTGTGTCAGCATTTTCAGACAGTTCCAACGCTTGCAGCTTCTGTGCAAATTCTCCTGCAAGGCCCGCATCCTTCTGGGATAACTTTTTCTGTAGCAGCTCCAATAATCTTTTTATTACAATTTCTTTTATTTCGGTCGGCGCATCACGAAGCATCGGTTTTAAGCGGGCATATGCCATCCAGTTTTCTTCGCCCTCTCCCAACACAGAATCCGCCACCAGACGAGTCAATGCAAGTACCTGATCGTATTCTGCTTCCCCAAAGCAGTGAAGGAGTTGTTCTTCGTGAGTAGCAGCATCCAGCTCCTGTTTGATTTTTTCAAAAATTTGGCGCAGCTTATCATAATCAATGGGCTTTAACAGATATTCATATACACCACAGCGGATGGCTTCCCGGGCATACTCAAACTCACGGTATCCACTGAGTAAGACTACCTTCATCCATGGATATTTTTCCTGGATAATATTTGCCAGTTCAAGTCCGGAGACCTGGTACATGCAAATATCTGTCAGCAGTACATCCACGCGCTGTTCTTCCAGGATTTTTAGCACATCTGTGCCGTCTTCTAACATAGCTACCACTTCGAATCCCATTTCCTTCCAATTATTCCGATAGAATAAACCTGCTCTGATCAGTGCTTCATCATCTGCAATAATTAACCGATACATAATTTCCCCCTCATGCTGTCATGCTGTCTGTTCATAGGACAACACATTCATTCCTCTTTGCCGCCGTTCTTCCCCGCAATTACTCGCAGTTTTTTTCATTCTAACATATCCTGTTCGTTCCTCAAAGTCTGATTGAAAAATCTGTCCTCTGATTCGCTCTCGATGTCCTCTTTTTCTTCCACTGTTTTGGCCGGTAAAGCCTTGATTTTCCCAATAAAAAGGGAGTTTTCCTCCTTTTCGAAGAAAAACTCCTTTTCCAGAAATTACATTTTATTCTGTTCCTTTAAAACCTCAATTTTACAACTACGCTCCTTCGTATCTTTATCATAAGCAATTCCTACAGCCAATATCCTGCCCGTATACTTGGACTTCTCACCAAGCCTCGGTTCAAACCGAAGCGCATACTGTTTATCTTTAATCTGCTGTATCACCTCTTCCGCAGTGTGGTCTACCTTAAGTTCCAAAATGATACAATCTGCATTTTCATCCACTTCCGGGTAAAAAATAAAGTCAACGTAACCGACTCCTGCCTTATCTTCCCGCTCTATCCGGTAAAAATCCCTTGCTGCGAGATAAACCAGATTCACAACTGCTGTCAGATCAGATTCATTACTGTAGTTCAATAACGGAATTTCTGTATTATGTGCAAACTCCAGGATTCGCAGCATTGTATCCGTATCACCTTCCAATGTAGCTTTCAGCATTCTTTCAGACGCTTTTGCCAGTTGGTATACATATCCCAACGCTTCTTCTTTCTGCAGCATATCCTTAAACTTTTCCATCAATTCTCTATTCGGTATTGATACGCACCCATTTTCATAACTCAGTAAGCCATACACTACCATGGCAGAAAAAATCTCATCCTTCGTCGATAATTTCATAGAAGTGGCCGCATATTCCTTTACCTTCGCCGGCACTGCAATACCGGAAACCATCAACGCAAGATCGTCACGCACTGCATCCGTATTGTGCTCAATATAGTAAAAAATCTCGTCGTAAGGGCCGGAGCTTGTCCAGTAATTTCCCAGGTTATTGTTCGTTAAGGAAGCAACCACCGATCGTGGATTATAGACTCTCTCTCCGGACTGCGTATGATAACCGTCATACCAACGTCGCAATTCTTCTCTGGTTACTTTCGGATTGCTCTGCCTGGTCAGATATTTTGCATACAGTGCATCCACCTCTGACTCCGTGAAGCCAAAGTATTCACCGAACAGTTCCTCCGATGCCATGGTGTATTCCAGGAACATATTCCGTTCTGATCCGCTGGAGTATTTCGCGATTGGTAATATTCCGGTCATATATGCCAGGGAAACATAAGACTTTCCCTTTAACAAATTACTCAAGAAATCAATATATGCCGCTTTATCCTTCTCCGTGACAAAGTCTCTATGAAAAATATAATCCCACTCATCCAGAATAAATATAAATCTGGCCGCAGGCTCTGCATTATAGATGCTTTTCAGCACATCCCAAACCGCATCTCTCTCATCGATCTCCACATTCGGATATGCCTCTGTCAAATCCTTGATCAGCTTACTCTCAATACGATCAATGTAGCTTTCATAGCTTTTACAATGTCTGGGAATCTCATTAAAGGAGATAAAAATTACATTGTGCTTATTTAAATGCTCTCTATAGTACTTTGATTTTGCAATTTCCAAATTTGCAAATAACTCCCCTGCACTACATTCCTTTGAAAAAAAAGCAGCGAGCATATTCGCCATGACCGTTTTACCAAAACGTCTGGGGCGCGTAATGCAAATGTAATTTTCCGTTGTCTCGATTCTGGGAATGATCTCGGTGAGCATTGCCGTCTTGTCGGAAAAATAGGGGCTGTTATACACCTTTGAATACATTGCATATGAATCCGTACTATTTAAATAAATACCCATCATGCATTCTCCTCTCCACATAACCCACTTCCAAAGCAAATAGGCTAGGCATACCAATCATTATTCATATGATATCTCGTTTTACAGCAAATAGCAAGCAAAAAAGGAGTCTTCCACAGTTACGAAGAAAACTCCTTTTTCAGTATTTACATATTATCCTTCAGTGTCACCACAGCGACACTGGCGCTTTTTTACGTTCACCTATTGGCTGGACGCTCCCTTATTTTTTATTTCCCAAGCTCAGCCTTTAAAGCTGCGGTCAGTGCCGGAACGATTTTGTTCAGGTCACCAACGATGCCATAGTCAGCTACCTCAAAGATCGGTGCATCCGCATCTTTGTTGATGGCGATGATGATATCGGATTCTTCCATACCTGCAACGTGCTGGATTGCTCCGGAGATACCAATTGCGAAATATACGTTCGGGCGAACGGTCTTTCCGGTCTGTCCTACCTGGAGGTCAACCGGCTGCCAGCCGTTTTCTACTACGGAACGGGAGCAGCTTACGGTTCCGCCTAATACTTCTGCCAAGTCCTCTAACATCTGGAAGTTTTCTTTGCTTCCAACACCACGTCCACCGGAAACCAGGATTTTTGCATCCATGATGTTCTTTGTGGAAACTGCGGTTTTTACAATGTTTAAGATTTCAACGTATTTGTTATTTTTCTCGAAGCCAGGGTTGAATTCGATGACTTCTGCTTTTCTTCCTGCCTCTTTTGGAAGTTTCTGCATAACGCCTGGACGAACGGTTGCCATCTGTGGGCGGTTGTCCGGGCAAGCGATGGTTGCAATGGTGTTTCCGCCGAATGCAGGACGGGTCATCAGAAGCTGGTTATGTTTCTGCTCCTGTGCTGCGGTTGCATTCAGAGGGAAGTCGCCGATTTCAAGAGAGGTACAGTCTGCGGTCAGACCTGTTTTTACTCTTGCGGATACGGTTGGTCCTAAGTCTCTTCCGATTGCGGTAGCGCCTACTAACATGATGTCCGGTTTG
>JAGASC010000070.1 GCA_017621905.1 Roseburia sp. | reverse complement strand
TATGGATTTTCCGGACTTCGCATGCTGGGCGGCGAGTTAAGATTAAACCCTGCATTACCAGAGGAGTGGACAGAGGTTCAGTTCTATATTTATTGGCATGGACAGAAGTTGGAAATCAGAATCAATAAAATGGAAATTGAGGTCATCAATGAAACAAAATCAGAAGCCGTGGAAATGCAGATTTATAACAAAAAATATCGGATTGAGGATAGAATAAATGTAAAAATCTGAAAGAGGAGACAATGATGGATTTATTACAAAGAGCAAAAGAAAAAAAGATATTACTGGTAGCCCACCGCGGTACGTGCGGAGGAAACATTCCCTGCAATTCCATGCAGGCATTTCAGGCTGCAGTCAAGGCCGGTGCTGACATGGTAGAGCTGGACGTGGAAAGAACCGCAGACGGTGAATTGTTTATCCAGCATCCGCGCATGGAGCCGGTACATCTGCGTATGAAAGATTCTATCCGGGACTATCCGGCATCTATGGTGGAGCAGCTGCGGCTTTCGAACTGGGATTTAAGTCCTACGCAGTATCTCATTCCACGGCTGGAACAGGCGCTTACCTATCTGCGCGGCAAATGCCTTGTAAATATTGATAAATTCTGGGTCAATCCGGAAGAAATCGCGGCCTTGATACACAAGCTGGGAATGGAGGATCAGGTACTGATCAAAACAGAAGATAAGGCGGAATATCTGGATGCCGTGGAAAAATATGCGTCGGATATTCCGTTCATGACCATTGCCCGGGATGGAATTTCGGTGCATGAAGAGATGATGCGCCGCAATATTCGCTATGTAGGTATTGAATGTCTGTTCGACAAAGAGGATTCTCCGGTTGCATCCGGGGAATTCATTGACAGACTGCATGCAGACGGCAAGATTCTATGGGTGAATACGATTGTTTATAATTACAAGGCGGTATTGGCAGCGGGGCATAACGACGACATCTCCGTGATAGAAGATCCGGAGAAAGGCTGGGGCTGGGTGGCTGACCGTGGATTTGACATGATTCAGACAGACTTTGTATACCAGTGTCGCCGGTTCCTGGAGGAAACAGGCCGCCGCAGTCCGAGTATCTGATAAACGTATATCTTTTGCAAAGGCATAAAAAAAACCAGCATGACGGTGCTGGTTTTTTTACGGCTTGGGTTAGAGCCGCTTCTTATGCATATCTATTCTTTCGATTAAGCCATCGCGTTAACAAGTTTTGTTACGCGGGAAACTTTTCTAGCAGCGTTGTTCTTGTGGTAAACTCCTTTAGAAGAAGCGCTCTCGATGGTAGAGATAGCAACTTTAAGAGCAGCATTTGCAGCTTCCTTATCATTAGCAGCAACAGCAGCTTCAACTTTCTTAATGGATGTTTTTACTTCGCTTTTGATAGATTTGTTTCTAGCAGCTTTTGTCTCTGTTACTAAAATTCTCTTCTTAGCAGATTTAATGTTAGCCAACCTTGTACACCTCCAATGCTCTGATGGTTATTGTTCATGATTGTTACATTAAAGCCGGACACGGACAGTTCAATGTAAACATACTAGAATAGTATAGTCCCATCTCTTTATTCTGTCAAGCTTTATGTGAAAAAATATAGTAAAAATTTTCCGTGAATTTTCCGTAACTTTCCATATGATTTTCACAAGCTTCACAAAACTCCGGGGCATAATTTTCCTGTCACTAGGGAAAATATAGGTGTGTGGTAATAAATTATACAAAGAGGAAAATTCTCTGCCCTGCACGCAACGATAATTGCTGCCGCAGGCTGCAAACTTTGCAAGCAGAGAAACTCAACTTGTTGAGTTGCATTTTCCTTTGGAAAACAAGGAGGATTTTATGTATCAGATTCGTACCGACCTGGCACTAGAGACCCAGGAGAAAATGCAGGAGGACCATGTAGAATTGAAGGGGGTCCGGTTTCTGGAGGAGAAAATCAACAAAAATCTTACCATCAGTACAGTGGCAATCGAGACGGAGAACGGTGCCAAAATCATGGGAAAGCCAAAAGGGACCTATATTACCATCGAAGCCGGAAATATGGACGAGGAAGATGAGGATTACCATAGGGAGATTTCCGAACAGCTGGCAAAAATCATATGCAGACTGATCCCGATGAAAAAAGAAGAGTTTTCCATACTGGTGGTGGGGTTAGGCAACCGCGAAGTAACGCCGGATGCATTAGGCCCCAGGGTGGTGGATAACCTTTTTATCACACGCCATATTTTAAATGAATACGGACAGTACGCTTTTGGAACACAGAAAGTGAATCGTATCAGCAGTATCGTACCCGGTGTCATGGCCCAGACCGGCATGGAGAGCCTGGAAATCATAAAGGGAATCCTAAAGGAGACAAGACCGGATCTGGTGGTGGTGGTGGATGCGTTAGCAGCCCGGAGCACAAAGCGTCTGAACCGCACGATTCAGGTGACGGATACTGGCATTAACCCCGGCAGCGGCGTCGGTAATCACAGGCACGGTCTGAATGAAAAAACACTTGGAGTGCCGGTCATTTCCATCGGGATCCCGACGGTGGTGGATGCAGCAACGATTGTAAATGATACCATGTATAATCTGGTGGCGGCCATGAGTCAGAGCGAGGCATTTTCTGCTATTGGCAGTTCGCTTGGGGAGTTAAATGATGCCGAGAAATATGAATTGATACGGGAACTTTTGTCACCGAATCTGAATGCAATGTTTGTGACACCCAAGGACATTGACGAATCAGTAAAGCGGTTGAGTTTTACCATATCGGAGGGGTTGAATATCGCATTTCAGGAGCTG
>JAGASC010000069.1 GCA_017621905.1 Roseburia sp. | reverse complement strand
GAGAAAGAAGTCGGAACGGTAAATACAGATCTTGTCGCCGGTGTCTATGATTTTGTTTTGACCAAAGGTGAAATCCAAAGGGTTCGCAGCAAGCAGGACCGGATTACCGGAGATCTGCTTTCCTATGACGATGAGACAGTAGAGATAGAAGGGTATGGGAAAATTGCACATGCGGGAAAAATTCCGGTATATCAGACCTACGGAGAGGTGATGGAAAAATCCATCTCTGATGTGGTACTTGGAAACATGGAAGTGGAATACATAACGGGAGAAAATCAGGTCTGTGCGATTCTGATCGGACAGCCTGCCAGTATTGAAAATATTCGGGTTCTGCTTTTAGGCGCAGATGGCGGCAAGCTTCGCTCTGATGTTTATTTAAAATGTACTGCCCAGACCAGCTTAAGCTGTGGCGAACGTCAGGAAATCCTGGCGGAGGGAAGCCTGCTTCATGTGACAGATTATCTGTCCGATACGGCGCAGTCCGGTGATTCCGTCAAGCAGATGACGAATGTGGCGGAAGATGCCGATTCCCCTGCAGCGACACCGGCCGCAATTCAGAGGAATCCGTCACTTATCTTGTCGCCGGATACGGCGGAAGGACAGATTATCATTTGTGATGAGACAGGAAATGCGCTTTCAAATGGCTATTACGGCACAATGGAGATACGCCGGTATGAGGAAGGCTACACTTTGGTAAACCAGCTGCCTTTAGAAACCTATCTCTGTGCAGTGGTTCCCAGCGAAATGCCTTCCAATTATGAACCGGAGGCACTAAAAGCCCAGGCGATTTGTGCCAGAAGCTATGCTTATATACAGCTGCTGCAGGCTGATTTGCGTGCATACGGCGCTCATATTAACGACAGTACCTCCTACCAGGTCTATAACAAGATTGCCCCCACAGACCAGTCTGTCACAGCAGTCTATGAGACCGCAGGAAAGATATTGACTTACCAGGAGGATGTGATAGAGGCCTTTTACTTTTCCACTTCCATGGGCTATACTGATACGGCAGAAATCTGGAACGTCGAAGATGAGGCGGAGTATGGCTATCTAAAACAGGTCTGCCTGAATACATCTTCCACAGAGAGAAAACTTTCGGATGAGGCGGCATTTTTAGAATATATCACAAAACCGGCCACAGGATATGACAGTGATATCAAATATTATCGCTGGACGGCAGAGGCAGACTATAGCCAGAAATCGGATGTCATTCGTGATATATTGGAAAGCCGGCGAGCAGTTTTAGACAAAAATATTCAATATTATAATAGCAAACAGACAAAGTTACTGGACTCAATGAAAGGCATGGGTGCATTAAAGAGTATTTCGGCAGCCGAACGGAGTGACGCCGGTGCGATACTGACTTTGAAGCTGACCTATCAGAAAGGCATTGTTCTGGTCAAAAATGAGTATAATATCCGCAAAATACTAGGCTGCGGGGTTACAGAAATAACTTACCAGGATGGCAGCAAAGCCACAGATGTTTCCATGCTTCCCAGTTCTTTTTGCGCCCTGACATCCCAGGCGGACGGCAGCATGCTGATTCATGGGGGCGGTTACGGCCACGGCCTTGGCATGAGCCAGAACGGAGCCAACGGCATGGCAAAAAGCGGAATGAAATGCGAAGATATCTTGCAATATTTTTATAATAATATTAAGATAGAACAAATGGAGTAACTGTGAAGGTACTGAACAGTTATTAAATGGAATAAAAAATGAATCATAAAAAGATGTGCTGGGAGGTAAAGATGAAAAGAGTCTGGAAGATTTTTGGAAATATTGTATCTTTTTTAGACAAGTGTAAGCGTGATAAAATAAATGCCTACTCGGCGCAGTCTGCCTTTTTTATTATACTTTCTGTCATTCCCTTTTTGATGGTGTTCTCCTCCCTGCTGCAGTATACTTCCGTGACGGAGAGTATGCTTCTGACGCTGATTGACCGCTTGATGCCGCAATATGTAGCGCCGTTGCTGATTTCTCTTGTAGATGAGGTCTATAACCGGTCTATGGGTATTATTTCGGTAACGGCCATTGCAGCAATCTGGTCGGCGGCGAAAGGCGTGCAGTATATCACAGATGGTCTGAATTCCGTTCACAACCTGGAAGAAACCAGAAACTGGTTCGTGCTGCGTTTCTGGGCTGCCATTGATACTGTCGTGTTTATGGTAGCTATCGTATTTACCTTGCTGGTGTTGGTATTCGGTAATTCTCTGCATGATTTAGCCATCAAATATGTTCCTTTTTTGGAGAATGCAGTGGCATTGCTGGTAGAATTTAAGGGTCTTGTTCTCCTGGCAATATTAACCTTTTTCTTTGATGTAATTTTTACCGCATTGCCGAATAAGAAGCTTACGCCAAAAAGCCAGCTGCCCGGAGCTCTGATCTGCAGTGTTGCATGGTATGCATTTTCTTTTGGTCTGTCTGTATACGTGGATTATTTCAATGGTTTTTCCATGTACGGAAGTCTGACCACAATTGCATTGGTGATGCTGTGGCTGTATTTTTGTATGTATATTATGATGATGTCAGCAGAAATCAACGTGGTATTCAACGAATATTTTCAAAGAATGATGGAGCGACGAAAACACAAAAAGCAGAAAGAGCGCGAAAAATCAGAAAAATAACTGTTACGAACCGTTACACTGTTACAACGGGTTTTCAGAAAATATTTGAAAAATGCTTGATGTTTCAAAAATCCTGTGCTAGAATACGATTTAGATTTAAAACAATAGAAATCACACTTTGTGAATCTATGATTGACATGTAGAAAGGCTGTGAATGTGTTATTTTCCATAGAAAGGCTGGAACATATATGCCGGACAGGGAAAATAAAGTAGTGCACTATACTTTTTTCAGAGAGAGTGGGTCACCGGCTGAAAGCCCGCTTAAGGTAAGGTAGGAATCGAAGTTCGCACAGGAGCCGCATCTGTGAATGTTAGTAGCGGATGACGTTTTATGCACGTTACGCATTTTAAGTGCTTTTCAAAAGTGTCTGAAAGATTTAGCATATGCTGACAACAACATCATAAGACGCTGAAAAGAATCAGGGTGGTACCGCGGAATATTTCGTCCCTTAAAGACGAGTTGTTTCGCGTTTTTTTGTTGCAGAAACAGAGTAACACATAAAAGAGAAATAAAGGAGAATAAGATGAACGCAAATTTAGAACAAATCAGGCAGGAAATCATCGCGGGAGCAGACGAATTAAATTCATCCAGAGAAGTGTATGAATTTAAAAAGAAATTTTTAGACGGAAAAACCGGTAAAATCGGTCTTCTGATGCGGGAGATGAAAAATATTCCGGCAGACCAAAAAGCAGATTACGGAAAAGGCGTCAATGAGTTAAAGGAATGGGCACTTAACTTTTTGGGTGAACTTGATGTGAAGATGAAAGCCAAGGAATTGCAGGCGCGTTATGAATCCGAGAAGATTGACATTTCTTTACCGGCAGCGACCTATGAGCGGGGCAATCTGCATCCGATCACCATGGTGCGCGACCAGATTATCGATATTTTTGCCGGAATGGGCTTCGAGATCTACGAAGGAACCGAAATCGAAACCGATTACTATAATTTTACAGCATTGAATACACCGCAGGATCATCCGGCGAGAGATATGCAGGATACGTTCTATTTATCTCCTGAATTCTTACTGAGAACGCAGACCTCAGCAGGACAGATTCATGTGATGGAAAATAAAAAGCCGCCAATCAAGATTTTATCTCCGGGCAAGGTATTCCGCTCCGATGATGATGCGACTCATTCCCCAATGTTCACGCAGATGGAAGGTCTGGTGGTGGACAAGGGCATTACTTTATGTGACCTGCAGGGTATGCTGGATGTTTTTGTACAGAAGATTTACGGAGAAGGTACAAAAACACGTCTTCGTCCTTCCTACTTCCCGTTTACAGAGCCTTCCGTAGAAGTGGACTGCAGCTGTTTTGAATGCGGGGGCAAGGGCTGTAAGCTTTGCAAGGGAACCGGCTGGATTGAGATTTTAGGCGCCGGAGTGGTAAACAAAAAGGTGCTGGAAAATTGTGGTATTGATTCTGACGAGTATAGCGGATTTGCATTTGGTATCGGTATTGAGCGTACTGCAATGTTAAAATATGGTATCAATAATATTAAATTATTATTTGAATCTGACTTGAACGTCTTGAAACAGTTAAATGACTAGATATGACCAGATAAAAAGAAAGGTATGGTAAATTAATATGTTAGCACCATTAAGTTGGTTGAAGGAATATGTAGATATCGACATCACCCCACAGGAATTAGAAGAAAAATTATTTTCCTGCGGATTCGAAGTAGAAGAATTATATGAAGTAGGAAAAGACATCAGTAAGGTAGTAGTAGGACACGTATTAGAGTGTGAGCCGATTCCGGATACGCATTTGCACGTATGTAAAGTGGACTGCGGAGAGCATGGAACCTTCCAGATCTGCTGTGGCGCAGACAACGTGGCAGCCGGCGGCAAATTCCCCACAGCACTGGTTGGAGCAACGGTTTATGCAACTGCAAAAGATCACAAGACCGTAGAAGGCGTAATGACCATTGGAAAAGGAAAATTAAGAGGCTATGAATCCTGTGGTATGCTTTGCTCCGGCGTCGAGTTGGGCGTAAGCGAAGATATGTATCCGGGAGCAGGTTATAACGGACTGCTTGTTCTGCCGGAGGATGCCAAAGTTGGTGCAGATGTAAAACCAATCTTGGGATTGGATGACTGGATTTTTGATATTTCCATTACTGCAAATCGTCCGGACTGCCAGAGTATTTTTGGTATTGCCAGAGAAATCGCGGCAGTGTTAGAAAAAGAATTAAAAACACCGGATTTAAGCTATACGGAAGACGATGCAGCCTTAGAAGGCTTCCAGGTGACTGTAGATTGTCCGGATCTCTGCCCGAGATACAGTGCACACTATGTACATGATGTAAAAATTGCAGAATCACCGGCCTGGATGAAACGCAGATTAGCGCTGGTTGGAATCAATGCAATTTCCAATGTTGTTGATATTACCAACTATATTTTAAAAGAACTTGGGCAGCCAATGCATGCTTTTGACTGCACCACAATCGAGGGCAATGCAATTAACGTCCGCCGTGCAGCAAACGGTGAAAAGATAGTTACTCTGGATGAGCAGGAATTGACATTAACAGATGCCAACATGGTAATCTGTGACGGTGTAAAACCGGTTGCCCTGGCAGGTGTTATGGGAGGCTTAAATTCCGAGATCCGTGAGACCACAAGCGGCGTATTATTCGAGGCAGTAAAATTTGCAAGAGATAATATCAGAAGAACATCAAGAAGCGTTGGAAAGCGTTCCGATTCCAGTGCGCGTTATGAAAAAGGCGTGGATGAATATGCAACCGTAATGGGAATGAAGAGAGCACTTCATCTCATCGAAGAGCTGGGCTGCGGAAAAGTATCCTCTATGCACATTGATGTAAATTCCGGTAACAGTGTAGAACCAAGGGAATTGACTGTAAGCATTGACAGAGTAAATAAATGTTTAGGAATTGAAGTCCCGAATGAAGATATTCTTCGCATTATGAACAACCTTGCATTTGCACCAAAGATTGACGGCGATAACCTGATTTTACAGGTTCCGGCTTACCGCGAGGATATCGAAGGCTATCAGGATATTGCAGAGGAAGTCATCCGTATGTACGGCTATGAGCATGTGGTTCCGGCATTTATGCCATCCGCAAAGGTTACCATCGGCGGTGAGAATCTGAAGCAGAAGACGGAAATGCGTTTAAAGAATGCACTTTGCAGTGTTGGTGCATATGAGTGTATTCATTATTCCTTCTTCTCGCCATCCGATTTGGATTTGCTCCGTTTGCCTGAGGATGCCCCGGAACGCCATGCAATCCGTATTATGAATCCGATTAGCGAAGAATTGTCCCTGATGAGAACCACAATGGCAGCGTCTATGATAGGTGCCGTTGTCCGCAATCAGAAAAAAGGCAATTTAGAGGGAAGGTTATTTGAAATCGGTAATGTATTTATACCGGGCCAGCTTCCGCTCACCGAGTATCCGGATGAGAGAGCAAAGCTTTGTGTAGGTATTTTCGGTGAAAAGGAATCATTCTTTACCATGAAGGGAATCGCAGAGAAGATTGCAGAGACCTTACACCTGACCTTCACTTATGCAAATACGGGCAACACGTTTTTACATCCATATCAGACTGCAAGCATCAGCTGCAACGGAGTAGAAATCGGTTATTTCGGAAAGCTTGCATATGATATCGCCGGTGACTGCGACCTTCGTACTCCGGTATATCTCTTAGAGATGGATTTGAAGCTGGTATCCGAGTGGTATGGTAAGAAGCCTGTCTTTGTTCCGCTGCCCAAATTCCCGGAGGAGCAGAGAGACCTGGCTATTGTAGTAGAAAAGGACATTACCTGCGGCGAAATCGAAGCAACCATGCGAGAGGCCTGCAAATATATCAGCAAGATTACTTTGTTCGATATCTACGAAGGAGCACAGATTGCAGAAAATCAGAAGAGTATGGCATTTACTGTGGTATTCACTCCGAAGGACGAGGCATTTACCACAGAATCTGTGGATGCATTTGTGTTGATGGTGCTGGATAAGAACACCGGCGAAATCCTGCACAGGGTATTTCGGGATATCACAGAATATTTGCATCCCGGTGACTGCCTTGTTATTAATAACACAAAGGTAATCCCGGCCAGACTTTATGGTGCAAAAGAAGGAACAGAGGCAAAAATTGAGGTTTTACTATTAAAACGCAGGGAAAATGATGTGTGGGAGACACTGGTAAAACCTGGAAAGAAGTGTAAAATCGGAACCAAAATCAGCTTTGGCGAGGGAATCCTTACCGGAGAAGTGATAGATGTGGTGGAGGAAGGCAATCGTCTGATACAGTTTCACTATGAAGGAATTTTTGAGGAAATATTAGACCAACTGGGCCAGATGCCCCTGCCGCCCTATATTACGCATCAGTTAAAGGATAAGAACCGCTACCAGACCGTATATGCAAAATACGACGGTTCTGCAGCAGCACCCACGGCCGGACTTCATTTTACACCGGAGCTTTTGACCAAGGTAAAGGAGATGGGCGTGGAAATTGCCGAGGTAACCCTTCACGTAGGGCTAGGAACCTTCCGTCCGGTAAAGGAGGACGATGTTTTAAAACATCATATGCATTCCGAATTTTACCGCATCGAACAGGCAGAGGCTGATAAAATCAATCGCGCAAAGCAGGAAGGACATCGGGTCATTGCGGTTGGAACTACCAGCACCAGGACTCTGGAGGCTGCCGCAGATGAGAATGGATTCCTGCGGGAAAGCAGTGGCTGGACGGAGATTTTTATCTATCCGGGTTATCAGTTTAAAGTAATTGATGCTTTGATTACAAATTTCCATCTGCCGGAATCTACCCTTGTGATGCTGGTATCCGCACTGGCGGGCCGGGAACACGTACTTCATGCTTACGAAGTGGCAGTACAAGAAAAATACAGATTTTTTAGTTTTGGCGATGCAATGTTAATTTTGTGAATCAAAACGCTTTATTTGTGATATAATGAATGATATTTGGTGACTATTTTTGCAGAAATGGAGGATGTAATATGATTTGCGTAGAAGGAAAAGTTGCCTTTGGCGGAATTGCAATCGGACCGATTCGTGAAATGGTAAAGGAAAGCAATGTCGTGCGCAGAGTCCGCGTGGAAAATACGGACGCGGAAATAAAGCGTTTCGAAAGTGCAAAAGCAGAGGCGGGGGAACAGCTCGGCGCACTCTATGAGAAGGCAGTAAAAGAAGTTGGCGAGACAAATGCCGCGATTTTTGAAGTGCATCAGATGATGCTTGAGGATGATGATTACTGTGATTCTGTGCGCAATATTATTGAGACCCAGCAGGTAAACGCAGAATATGCAGTTGCCACCACGGGAGATAACTTTGCTGCAGTGTTTGCCGGCATGGATGACGATTATATGAAAGAGCGTGCAGCAGATGTAAAGGATATTTCAGAGCGGGTGATCCGTGTGCTCTCCGGTGGCTCAGAATCCGTGAATACATCGGAAGAAAAGAGCATCATTCTGGCAGATGATCTGGCACCCAGCGAGACTATCCAGCTGGACCGTTCCAAGGTTTTGGCATT
>JAGASC010000068.1 GCA_017621905.1 Roseburia sp. | reverse complement strand
TTCTCGAATAAACAATTCGCAACGATAGTCCTCGAAATATAAACCAAAGATGTTTTAGGCAATTTCTATCTATGGTCACCAGCGTGATATCATATTGGGATGATAACGTTATCTTCATATTTGGCATTTTTAACAGATGGGATAATGAATTGCAACAATTAAATAACAAAAATATAGGCATTTTATCGAATATATTTGATGGATATTGACAAAAAGTAAAATACAACATATAATGATAACGTTATCAAGTATAAATGGAGGAAAACTATGAAATTATTCATTGGAGTTGATCTTGGAACATCAGCAGTTAAGCTTTTGTTGATGGATGAAAAGGGTGTGATCAGAAATGTGGTTTCCAAGGAATATCCGCTGGAATTCCCACAACCCGGCTGGAGCCAGCAGGATCCGGAAGACTGGCAGAAGGCTGTTATGGAGGGAATCCCTGAATTACTCCGGGGATTTGATGGTTCTGATGTTGCCGGTATCGGCTGTGGAGGGCAGATGCATGGTCTGGTAATTTTGGATGAATATGATAATGTCATCCGACATGCTATCCTCTGGAATGACGGCAGGACCGCAAAACAAGTGAATTACCTGAATAATGAATTTGGTAAGGAAAAATTGTCGGAGCTAACTGCCAACATTGCCTTTGCTGGTTTTACCGCCCCCAAAATTCTGTGGGTGAAAGAAAATGAGCCAGATAATTTTGCCAGAATTGCAAAAATCATGCTGCCGAAAGACTATGTAAACTATATCCTGACAGGTGTTCATGCCTGTGATTATTCTGATGCCTCCGGTACGCTGCTGCTGGATGTCCAGCGTAAATGTTGGTCCGGGGAGATGCTGGATGTCTGCGGTATTACAGAGAATCAGATGCCAAAGTTGTTTGAAAGCTATGAGAGCATTGGCAGTGTCAAGCCGGAAATAGCTAAATTGCTGGGTATCTCAGAAAATGCTAAAGTTGCTGCCGGAGCCGGTGACAATGCTGCGGCTGCTGTTGGCACTGGGGTAGTAGGCGAGGGCGGATGCAATATTAGTCTGGGTACTTCCGGTACTGTGTTTATCTCATCTGAGAAATTTGGCGTGGATAGGAATAATGCGCTTCATGCGTTTGCACATGCAGATGGCGGCTATCACTTGATGGGCTGTATGCTTTCTGCCGCATCCTGCAACAAGTGGCTGATGGATGAAATCTACCAGACCGGGGATTATGCTGCAGAGCAGGCTGGTATTAACGATGATAAATTGGGGCGGAACCATGTATATTTTCTGCCATATCTCATGGGTGAGCGGAGTCCTATCAATGATACGAATGCCCGTGGCACCTTTATCGGTATGACTATGGATACCACCCGTGCGGATCTGACACAGGCTGTGTTAGAGGGAGTTGCCTATGCGATTCGGGACTGTGTGGAGGTGGCTCGGAGTCTGGGAATCGTTATTAACTCTTCTAAAATTTGTGGTGGCGGTGCAAAGAGTCCTCTGTGGAAGAAGATTATGGCAAACGTCCTGAATGTGGAGTTGGAGTGTATGGAGTCCGAACAGGGGCCGGGTATGGGTGGTGCTATGCTTGCTATGGTCGCCTGCGGCGAATACAACAGTGTACAGGTGGTTTGCGGCAAGTTCACCCACGTAGCTTCTATCGTTAAGCCGGAGCCGGAACTGGTAGCCAAATATGAGAAACACTATCAGAAATTTAAGAAAATATATCCGGCCAATAAAAGTTTGTTTGCATTATTGCAGGCAAGGGAGTGATTTGTTGTTATTGAACAAATTGAGATAAATAGTGAAAGTATTTTGAGCGTAAAAAAATAGAAACGAGGATACATATATGAAAAAAAAGGGACTCATTGTCACAGTTTCAATAATTCTATTTTATTTGATAACGGTAGCAAGCGTATTTCTGATTCAACAGATTTTGAATGGAAAGGACGATTCGAAAGGAACTACACAAGAAATTACTATGGAATTAGAAGAAAGTGAAAGTATCGAAGAACCAACCGATGCAGAGCAGCTGGAAAATAATTTGACATATCCGGCTAATGTTCTGGATTACGGCGCTGATCCTACCGGTCACGAGAATAGTACCGAGGCTATTCAGGAGGCATGCAGAAAGAATAAAGAGGTTTATTTTCCAGCAGGTACTTATCTTATTGATCGTTTGACAATCTCTGGAAGTGTAACACTTTCTGGTGCCGGTGATAATGCTACTTTCATAAAAACGACAAACCTGACGGATAATGTGATTGTGTTTAAAGATGACGGATGGCATGTAAAGGATATGAAATTCGATGCAGTGGGCAACCGTACTTCCGGAGCATATATCTATAGCAGTGCAAATTATGCCAGTATAGAAAATGTGACCTTTACTAGACAGTATATAGGAGTTGATCTGGATGGCAGCTGGAGTGTGAACCTTTCCAATATCACTGCTTTTGATGGTACACCCCATGAGGTTGCAGAAGGAGGCGCAATTATTCGATTGGGCAAAAACGCATATACTGGACCTATTAATATCAAGGGGCTGACAGCAAAGCCTACGTCTTCCACTTTGCAGCCGAGTAGTGGAATATACATGGGTTATGTGGATGTAGTATCCATTTCTGATGCGTTGATTATTTGGCACAAAAAAGATGTAGTCATAGCTCCGAAGGGACGGCAGTTTGCTGCTTTGGTGGAAATCACAAATAGTTGTTTTGATACCGCTGAAAATGGTATCTACATTGAACCTACGAAGGGTGCGCGGGTGTTGCGCTGTGGTATTACCAATACCTGGTTTGGCGCACATTCTTCCGATTCAGCAGTGATAAATGGATCGGATGGAGTAATAACCGGCTTGCAGTTTACAAATGCTATGTTTTTGTGCAATGCTGGAAATGGAGTTCGGGTTTCTGGTGAAGGGGTTGATGGTATATATTTTTCCAATAGTTTCAGCGGTGGAAATCAGGGAAGTGGCTTGATTCTCACGGATGGTGCGCAGAATGTGGTGTGGAATGGAGGTGTTCTTGGAGCCTGCCATGAATTAAATGGCAATGTGCAGTATGGCTATTGCGTAGAAGAGGGCTGCTCCGCAAGCATATATTTGACGGATTTGAGAGGAAATTCCACTGGAGTTTGCCTTGACGATGGAAATTCTGTTACCGTCTACGGTAATACTGAGGAATAACGGAGAGGAAAGAATATGTTTTATAGACCAAAGGATTCAGTAGCAGCAGATGTCATTCCATTTTATAAGGATGATGCGTACCAGCTTTTTTATTTGAGAGATTTCAGAAATGTAGAAATATTTGGAGAAGGTACACCATGGTATTTATTGGAGACGAAAGACTTTGTACATTTCAAAGAAAAGGGTGAGGCAGTTCCGCGGGGGGAAAAAGAAGACCAGGATCTGTACATTTTTACCGGCAGCGTTTTTGAAAAAAGCGGAATCAACTATATTTTCTATACAGGTCATAATCCATACTACATTAAGGATGGTAAAAAACAGGAAGTCATTATGCGCGCAATCAGCAAGGATTTTAATGTGTGGGAAAAAGACAAAGATTTCTCACTTGCTGCACCGGACTGTTTTGAGCCGCATGATTTCAGAGATCCGTTTGTTTTTTTTAACGAAGAGACGGGTGAGTATAATATACTGCTGGCAGCCAGATTAAAAGATGGACCGGATAGAAGAAGGGGATGTACTGCGCTGGCAGTCAGTAAGGATTTAGATGCATGGACAGTAAAAGAAAAACCTTTTTATGCGCCGGGAATGTACTTTACCCACGAATGTCCGGATCTATTTAAAATTGGAGAATGGTGGTATCTGGTGTTCAGCGAATTTACAGAAAAATTTGAAACACATTATAGAATGGCGAAATCTTTGAACGGGCCATGGCTTACCCCGGAGCATGATACTTTTGATAATCGTCATTTTTATGCGGCGAAAAGTGTTTATGATGGAGTTGACCGCTATATCATAGGCTGGAATCCAACAAACAACAGAAATAAAGATTTTGATGATGTACAGTGGGGCGGAAACATTGTTGTGCATAAAATTGTCCAGGATAAGGATGGTCAGTTGTATGTCAAAATCCCGGATACGGTAAAGAATGCATATTG
>JAGASC010000067.1 GCA_017621905.1 Roseburia sp. | reverse complement strand
GCCAAACCACCCGTCATCCATAACTAACATTTCAATGCCAAGCTGCTTTGCAGCTTTTGCAAAGGCAACCAGCTTTTCTGTATCAAAATCAAAAAAAGCAGCTTCCCAACTGTTGATAAGGAGAGGTCTTTTTTCAGTCTTCCAGCGCCCCCGGATCAAATTCATATTATAAAAGCGGTGGAAAATACGGCTCATCTCACCGATACCGCCTTCGGTAAACACCATAACCGCCTCCGGAGAATCAAAGTACTCTCCCGGTGCAAGTTTCCATCCAAAGTCTACCGGATTTATACCCATAATGAATCTTGTTGAATTGTTAAAATCACATTCTGCAAGCGCAGAAAAGTTTCCGGAATACACCAGATTGAAACCATATACGCTACCGTGTTGTTCATCTGCATTATGCTCCGCTAAAGCCACAAAAGGATTCTGGCAATGTCCCGAAACACCTCTCTTACTTTCAACGCCCTGCACTCCATGCGCAAGCGGACGGCGCTCAACACTGCGCTCTTTACAATGACGGCCATAAAGTGAAATGAAATCATAATCCATTGTCGGCAAATCAACACACAGACTAAAAACACGCTCAATTTCACAGCCATAGGATGAACGGTTTTCAACACGTACACGTCGCGTCATAACTGCACAGGATGAAAACACCGTATAAAAAAGGGTAACACGCACACCGGTAACTATATCCTCGGCATAAATTTCAAGTGTATCCGCCTCACTTTCATGACCAACATATGATGCGGGCTGACCGGCAATCCCGGGCTTTCCGGCATAAATTTTGTGACCAACATAACGAATATCCGTTACGCTGTCTCCATTTATGTTGCGTACAGCAAGAGCAGATATCCGAAAATCCGCAGCGCCATTGCACCCATATTCCATTGGTGCAGTATCAGGTGTAAAGCCATGCTCTCCTAAAACCGGATTTGCAAGGCTAAATGAAGCATTTTGCCGGCGACACTCACGCCCGCTGACATATGTATCCGGAATCAACGCACCATAATAAAGATTCAGCAGGTAATTTTCTTCATACACCTTAATCATATAACTTGATGCAGCAGTGTCTAATTTAAAGGTACGATTTTGTGGGTCGTAGATGATTGGCATAAATTTTCCTCCTTATCTTCTCTATCGTTCTTCTAACCTATAAACAGCTCCGTTCTTCCATGAGTGTGATCATTAATTGCTTTTCGAAACATTTCAACAGTTTGCGCATAACATCCTTCCCCAATCTGGTTATACATTTCTCCCGGATTCACCGCCAGATCATAAAACTGCTCTCTTTGTGAACCTTTATCATAAAGTACATACTTATACCTGTCGCTTACTGCACCTATACCGTTCTCACACTCTATTACAATGATATCGTGAATTTTATCCACAGATCCATGATCAACAGCATCTCTCAATGACTTGCCCCGCATATAATCAGGTGCAGCAATCTCTCCATAATCCATTACCGTACGGATAATATCCAGGCCATTGCTTACAATCTGTTCATTTACCCATCCACTTTTTTGCCCTGGACCTTTGATTATAAGCGGAACATGACATGCTTCCTGATAAAGCACCTCTTTATGCTCCATTTTATGACTGGCATCCATATCACCATGATCACTTGTGAAAACAATTAGGGTATCATCCCATTTTCCGCTTTCTTTTAACGCATCAAGCACTTTTCCTATTTGTGCATCCACCCGATTTGTCAACACTGCATAAGCCCAGCGATGAATTCGCCATCTTCTATCACTGTAATTTTCTCTTGCCCTCTTCTTGAAAATTCTATCTGTCTGTAAGATATCTATGGCTTCCGGTTCATCAGGCGAAGGCTCATAATTCTCAGGTAATGGTGGACAAATCGTATGAAAAAATTCCTCTTCACTCATTCCTTTCGGAATTTTCTGCGCATCTTCTGCTTCTTCAAAAGCCTGTCTCCAATACAAACTTTGCTTCTCCATATCAATATTTTCAAAGTCACGAATCGCCATAAGACAGATATCATGTGGATTAATAAAAGATGCCACCATAAACAAAGGCTTTTCCCAGTCATATTCTCTTATGTATCCAGCAAACGTTTCAGACAAAATTGACCTTTCATCTTCACATAAATATTCAAACCCCAAATCTCTCGCACTCATAAACGGTAAATGCTCTTTTCCGCCATAAACAGTTTTGTATCCCTGTTCTTTGAACAAATTTCCTATACCATTATCCCGTACAATTTTCGGAATACCTTTTGATTCATTGTGACAATCATTACTACGGATACCAACATCAGCGGGATACAACCCCGTAAACAAACTAAAGCGTGAAGGCAAACAAACAGGATTTGTACAGTATGTATTTTGAAATCTTACGGCTTGTTCTGCCAATTTATCTAAATTTGGTGTATGTACGTATTTATTCCCTGCGCAACTAAGCATATTGAAACTTTGTTGGTCTGTCATGATCCATAAAATATTGGGTTTTTTACTCATATATATTTCCATTCCTATTCTGTCAACCCTAATTTATTGACTTTTTGCAAAAATACTGAACCGTTACTGCCATACTATTAATTTTCCACCGTTCATCAACTCTTCCGTACGAATCCTGAAATCTGTAACCATCTGTCCATTAAACTCCACTGACTCCACATGATGTCTGGTACCGGACAGCTTCTTCCCTTCTATCTCCAGCGTATTCCCATTGGAAAGCGCAATGACCGCTCTCTCAACATGCGGGCAGCCCAAAAGGAACTCACCCGAACCACTGGCCGGGAAAATGCCTAGCACATTCCATAGGAAGCAGGATGAGAGACCGCCCGAATCGTTATTGCCCGGAAGCCCTCCTTTTCCCAAGGTGTAAGTTTTTTCGATTGCCTCATGGACAATATCACAGGTCCTATCCTGACGTCCTGCATAAATATACGCATAGGGCGTCTCCATATCACATTCATTGTTGAAGCCTTCAAATCTGTGATACTGGTTCAATATCTTATCAATCGCTTCATAGGCCTCAATGTCGGTGATCTGCCGGATACTTTCCCCGTGAAAACCAAAGAAATCGTCCAGCATTTTAACAAACTGTTCTTTTCCTCCCGCAAGGGCGATACGCGCATCCATATTTTTCTGCAGACGGAAAGAATAGGTATATCTGTCTCCCTCGTAATAGGGTGACTTTTCCGACATCAGACCATTTTCGTCATATGCATTTACCCAGTTTTCCGCCAGAGCAAGCAAAGTGTCTTTCAGTTCCGTATCCTCTGTAATTTCGGACACGGCCAGACATGCATCTGTCGTATCAAGGATGTGCGTGTATCGCTCAAAAACTCCTGTTTCCAGAAAAACTTTAAAATCTTCTCTTGCAAGCTCCCGCTTGATACATTCTGAAATACTCTTGGGATCAGCAGCTTTTATCCCACTGTAGTAGGCATCACACAGGGTAAGTATTCCCAGCATTTTTGCCTGTTCTTCGCACGAGAAAGTGTCTGATATTCCAAGACTGCAGGGAATCTTGCCGAGAGTCCTGCTCATGTTAATAATTGTTTTTGCAATCTTTTCACTCATCTTAGGATATAACATAAATATAAGCGGATATAGTGTCTTATACTGATCCCAAAAGGTAGCTATATCCACCACCAGATCATCCTTGATGCCTAAAACCTCCTCGCCCGTCATGTCACAGGGCTTTATGAGGGAATGATAAAAGTTGGAATAGAACTTTATTTTCAATTCTTCATCATCTGTGCATATGTCAATCGCTGACAGATGGCGATTCCATACATCATATGTATTACCGGCAGTTTCATCAAATGAAGTAGCAACGTTCCACACATTCTTTCTTGCATGCTGGTAATCTATCGTGGAATAGGACACTTTGACCGTTACCTCACTGCCATCAAAATCAAATACCACGCCAAAAGGCTGCGTGCTGTCTGAACTATCGATTTTTGCATCTGCCCCGCACACCTCGCGCTCACCGACAAACAGCCCGTTTCTTACATTTTCGCCTTCCAGCATAACGCAAAAATACAGCTTTACCCCGGAGAGTATACCGCTAAATGCCACTTCGCCGGGGGACACAAGTCTAATGGATGCATCCTCTACATAAGAATAGAATGCTTCCGGAAAAAGCTTGGATAATCCATCATTGGAGAAGTCCACAGCCACGCGCCCGCCATCCCGCAAGAAATGATAACGGTGCAGCGCCGTATCCTTATTTACGGTAAGCTCGCATTCGATATCATTGAATTCCACAGAATAATATCCCGGTCTGCCGGATTCGTTTTTCACTTCGTGATAGTCTGACATCTTATCCACAATTCCATAAAAAGGTGTGGTAATCGCATAATTATAATAATATGCTATACCACCGGTGCCTGACTGGTGAAGATGGGAAAATCCACGGATTTTCAGCACATCCCCCATCTTTCTTATCCCCCCACAACTATTGGGATAATGCATCCCATACCCGGTAGGATATCCACCGCTGTACGCACCCACAGACATTTTCCCAAAAGGATAAGCGGCATGGGGGATGGTATTACCGCACTGCGCTTTGACATAAAACCATTTTGACGCAAGGCCATCTTCGGCAAAATGATCCACCGCCCCGTTTCCATAAAAAACATCTACATAACTGCAAAAATCTTTTTGATTCATATTCTGCTCCTTTACAGGAATATTTTCTATCTTTTGACATTTTTTAAAACTTTCCAAGGAACCAGCCGCCTGCCGGAAGCGTCACTTCATACGCACCATCGTTACAGGAAAGCGTTGTATCTCCTTCAAGCTGTATCATATCTGTGCCGTTTTTGATACGGATTTTTACGTGCTGTTCGCTGTTTGGAAGTGCATATTCACCCTGAGCCACACTTCTGTGGATTCCGCTGTGATTGAACATAACAATCATCCAGCCATCCTTTGTTTTGTTAACAAACCAGTGCACGTTGCCTTCCACTTCACACGGCATCAGTTCTTTTACAAGTGCTTTTGCATCTTCCAATTTGCAGCATCTGTGTGTTTTTGCGAATTCTTCATTTCCGGTACAATCCACAAAAAACTGATAATCCTCATGGAGCACTTTATAATCTTCATGGATCACATCGATGGCATCCGGAATCTCGCTGTTGATTAGATTTCTGGTCTCACATCCGATCATCTCTGTTGCATCCGACAGAAGTGTTTTTACTGCCTTTCTGGCAAGTGCTGTTGTTTCCTTCAGTTTACCGGTAATCGGATAGTTAAAATAAGTATCGTTCACATTGTTGATATCGTTAAGCGGCAATGCATCTGCAGAAAAAACAATCGCAACCGGCGTATACGGTGTGCCGATCGTTTCTTTCGGATATTTTTTAATCAGCTGCAGGAAATCATATTTAATCTTTCCGTACGGAGAAAGTTCAAAATCCACCCAGTCGTAGAAGGTGTTACACATGCCCCATTCTTCTGCAATAAACTCAGCACCTGCAAAATATGCATAATTGTGAACTCGCTTTTGCAGAGATCTGGAACTTCCTCCATTTGCTCCTTTCGGTGCAAACGGACCGTATGCTTCTATATTCCATTCATTTAGATTGTCTCTCTGATAGGAACAGGTTGAGAACGGATTCCCACCCCACGGCTCATAATATACACCAAAACACACCTGATTGGTACGAGCCATGCCTCTCGCATAAGCTATCTGCACCCTGGAATCCGGCGTCTGTGCACCCACTTCCGGCATAAAATGCTTTACGCCGGTTTTGATTTCAAGCTGGTAAGCAAGCGCAAAACTGTCACATGGTACCAAACGTCCGCGTCCAAGTTTATAACGACTTTGGAAAAGTTCCTCAAAGTTGGCACGAAACTCTTCTAATGTCTTCGGGTTTCCCCATTTGACATGTTCCTCGACGGAACGTGCTTCCATCCATACATAATTATACGGAAAATTCTTTTTTACTTCGCGTGAGATATTTTCCTTCGTCCATTCCTGTTCCCTCACACTGTCACGAATTCTGGTCAGATCACCGTACAGATTGCTGGCCCACTCGTGCATCTGAAAACCGATAAATTTATCTCCGAGCATATCCTCGTATTCTTTGACAAGCTCCCAATCATAAGGATAATTTTCCAGGAAACATCCGCCCTGAAGACGATCGATATACATTGGCATGCGGGTTTCCTTCATCATGTTATAATAAGGACTTCCGATGGCTGCAAGATTATTAAACTTATGATCATCAGCCAGATCAATTGTCTCACAGAAACGTACACCGGCATGTTCATCTATAAGACCGCGTAGTTCCTGTCCTTTCCAGTTTTCCGGCATATACGCATGAAAATATGTAAACATTCTATCATCCTTCCTATTCTATTCTTTATTTTAGAATGAACCATTCTTTGCAACCTTTTTCCACTGCATATTCCTGACCTTCATACTGCACATACAACTCAATTTCCTCCGGTGCATCCAGATAGATACGGATACCGCCGTCCATTCTTGTCCACTGTGCTGTGATCTCGCCGTAGGGTGTTTTTACTACACCCTTTGCGGACGGAACTTCAACCTGTCCAATCTTAGGCGGTGCAAAAAGTGTCTCTTTCCAGCCGTCCTTGCGCGGACGAATACCCAATACATACATTGGCAGTAAAAATGCAGGTGCCGCCGACCATCCGTGACACATGGTAAAGCTGCCCTCGTTCTCTCCGTTTCTTCTTGCTTCCGGAAGTGTCGGCAAACCGTCAAAATCACCCCAAACTTCCTCGATAAAATCAATTGCCTCTGCTTCGTGCCCACTATCAAACAGTGCCTTTGCCAAATAGAAGGAACCATACATTGTTCCGCAGGGCAGAATCTTTGTTTCATAGGAATGAAGCTCCGGAGCAGAAAAAAGTCCGAAAGGGATCTCATCCAGCTCGTCTTTATCAAACACTTTTGCAAGCATCTCCGCTTTGAGCTCTTCGGGACAGATACCTGCTGCAATTGCCTGCACGTTGGCATTCTGTGTGGATAGCGGATGAAGCGCTTCTCCCCGTTTTCCTCCATCATGGAAAACTCTGCGCTCTTTATCCCAGAACCGCTCAAAACATACTTTGCGAAGTCCGTCAAGCTCCGAAATCATCTCTTTTTTGACAATATCTTCAAAGAACGAAATATCCTTAATACGTTCAATGGTCTGTATATAGTATGCAGTAACCTTTAAGCTTTCTCCTTCGGGCTCAGAATATCCCCAATCCCAGAAGGTAGAACAGTTATTCCTGTTACTATCAATGATTCCTTCTTCGTTGCGGCTTTCACGGATAAAACGTAAAATTCCGCGTGCAGTCTCTTTCAGTGGCATGACACCTTCTACATCTCCGGTAAACAGAATGTAATCACAGAGCATATGCAGCCACATCAGGTTATAGGAACTCATCTGCAGCCATGCCGGTCTTAAGTCACTGGAGTTGTATCCGCCCAAAGCACCGCTCTCCATCTGTCCGGCAGCATGCTCATACAATGTCATAAGAAGCAGCCCTTTATCCGGTTCCGAATAATAATTACCGAGGCAATCCATATATGCGTCGCCCAGCCACAATACGCGTTCGCGGCTTGCACAGTCAGAAAATCCATCCACCGTACATACGCGCTGGGTGCGTGCACTCTGCTCATAAAGACGTGTAAAATAAGAATTTCCGGATACAAAAGGTCTGCACTCTGTAAAAGGAAATTCCTCAGATACAAACTTGACATCCTCAATCATACAATCTGTTCCCGGAACACTGATAATCACATAACGGATACCACGCGGCATCACTATGCTTGCGGATCCGCTTCCGCCCTTTAAAATCAGACGATCCGCGTAAAAAGAACCCATACGAATCGGATCCGGAATACCGACTGCATCTACTTTGTCGTCATAACCGAGCAACATCTCGCTTCCTTCTGTTGCACCGCTGTAAGTAACCGTTACTGTAACGGACATCGTACAATCTACACCTGCTACCGCAAAGATTCCATCCGGCCTTTCACAGGAACCGTCTACGCAGTAGGTTCTGGTCTTATATACATTAGCCGGATCCGTTCCTTCCGGATCAGTATAGGTTCCCCGCAGTATAATTTCTGCTGTCCTTGTATCATAAGAGAACAATCTGACCGGACGCTTCATAAAATCACGGTGCATATCCGGTTCTTTTGCCACTTCTGATGTCACAATCGCATTTGCCCAGCCGGAATCATCAAAATCCGGAAGCTCCCATCCATCCGGGTATTTACGCATATCAATTGTTTCCGTGTAGTCAATATGCGTAAAAAAATAATGTCTATCATTCAAGAAAGCATCACAGTAAACTGCTTTC
>JAGASC010000066.1 GCA_017621905.1 Roseburia sp. | reverse complement strand
CAGGTCATTACCTCGATAAAATGATACTGCTTTTTTCCTTCTTTTACGCGGGCGATCATTTTTCTGGCGTTGGCCGTTCCATAAACCACAGCCACATTCACGGTAGTGCCTGCAATCTCAAGACTCGCTTCACGGATTCCATCCATGCCTCTCACCGGCTGTAAATCAAACAGCTGCTCCGGTGCCGGCTCCTTCGTAAGATACTCATAGGCAGTCCGCACTGCGGCCTCCATTACGCCACCGGTGTTACCGAAAATAACTCCTGCGCCGCTGGCCTCTCCCATCAGGCGGTCAAAGGAAGAATCCTCCAGACTGTTCCAGTCAATGCCTTTTTCTTTTGCCCAGATGGCAAGTTCTCTGGTGTTAATCACATGATCCATATCCCGCATGGACGGGTCGCCCAGATATTTTCCTGCGGCATTCATCTCCTCCCGCCGGATTTCGAATTTTTTGGCGGTACATGGGGTGAGAGCAACGTTCACAATTTTTTTCGGGTCGATTCCCATTTTCTTTGCAAAATAGGTCTTTATGGTCGGACCCTGCATACCGATGGGACTTTTTGCAGATGAAATATGCGGCAGTATCTCCGGATAATAGATTTCTGCAAATTTGACCCAGGCCGGACAGCAGCTGGTATACTGTGGCAGTGGACCGCTCCCCTTTGTGATTCGCTCCATCAATTCACTGGCTTCTTCCACAATGGTAAGGTCCGCAGAAAAGTTTGTATCCAATACATAGTTTACACCCAACTGACGTAAAAGTGCAACTGTTTTTCCCTGAACAAAGGACCCATCCGGCATGCCGAATTCTTCTCCCAATGTAGCGCGGACTGAGGGCGACATGCTGACAATGACTACTTTGTCAGGATCTGCTACGGCGTCGGCTACTGCCGTGTACTCATACTGCTCCGTGATAGAGCCTACCGGACAGACATTCGCGCATTGTCCGCAGTTGATACAGACTGCCCGATCCCCTGTCTGCTCCAACTGATAAGTGCCCAGAACGGAAATGTAATCTGTACATATATTTTTACACTGACCACATCTGATACACAACGCCTCATTTCGCTGAATAGAAGGATTGTGCGCATCGATAGGAACCCTGATTTCCGGTGACAAATGTTTGCTCATACCCCTTATTCTCCTCTCTTTTGTTTGCTAATTTTGTTATCATTTTGATATCGATTCCTGATTTTTATTTATTATATCACATAGATTGTTTTATTTCAATACAATATCAGTAATAATTCCTATTTTATACAAGGCCGCACTTAATCCCATTTTTATTTTAATCGAGACATATTATCTATATTTAAAAATTCTGGCGCAGACGCAGCAGTATCCTTTTTTCCATACGGCTGACCTGTACCTGGCTCATCCCCAATCGTTCTGCCACCTGATTCTGGGTGAGATTTTCAAAATACCTCAGTTGAATCAGTTGTTTCTCTATATCCTCCAGGGTATCCAGAAGCTGGTGGATCACCATCTGGTTCAGCACCGCCTCCTTCTCCGGTTCCTCCCGATAACTCTCATTTTCTCCGCTATATATTTGATCAATGAGAAGCAGCTCGTCCCCATCCCGTTCATAGACCGGCTGGTAAATGGACTCGACCTCCCGGTTAGCCTCTAGGGCCATCACAATTTCTTCCGCAGAGAGCCCTGTTGCAGCAACAATCTCTGCCAGACTCGGCTCCCTCCCCAATTCTCCTGACAGCTGTTCCCTGGCCCGACTGATTTTATAGCCGTTCTCCTTTACGCTCCGACTGACCTTTACCATGCCGTCATCCCGCAAAAAACGCCGGATTTCTCCGGTAATCATGGGTACTGCATAGGTAGAAAAGGCCAAATTTAAGGAAAGGTCAAATTTATCGATGGCCTTCATTAATCCAATGCACCCAATCTGGAACAATTCCTCTCTGTCATGTCCCCGGTTTTCAAATCTTCTTATCACAATATGTACTAAACCCAGATTTCCGGACACCAGACTGTCCCTGGCGGTTTTATCTCCTTCGTGCGCAAGATGTATCAGTTCCGCCACTCCCTCCATATGCGTCAGCCTTCCTGCGTTCCGATTACTTTACGCATCCATACTTTGGTCCCTTTTCCCACCTCGGAGGACACACGTATCTCATCCATAAATGCTTCCATAAATGCAAAGCCCATACCGGACCGCTCCAGCTCCGGCTTTGTGGTGTAAAAAGGTTCCATGGCCCTGGGAATATCCGGGATCCCCTTTCCGGTATCTGATACCACAATTTCCACATCTTTCCCTGTGATACAGCAGGTCAGCTCCACCTTTTCCGCCGGATTATCGTAGGCATGAATGATTACATTCGTAACTGCCTCCGACACAGCTGTTTTTACATCGGATATTTCATCCAGGGTAGGGTCTAACTCCGCGACAAATGCCGCTACCGCCATTCGGGCAAATCCTTCATTGACGGAGCGTGCGTCAAAGGTCAGCGTCATTTCATTCTTATTCTGCATACTCTTTCTCCATTTCTAATTTTCCTCATTAATACGATTCATCACCTTCGCAGCTGCAAATCCATAATAATTGCCGCTTTGTAACTGTTCTGAACAATTGCGCCGCTTTGTTCTATTCTTCCCGAATGAGCTTGTACAACCCGGAAACCATGAAAATCTTTTTCATGCGGCCACTGAGATTTTGTGCCACCGCCTCCCCACCAAAATATCCGATGTTGCGGCTTCTTCCAATGATGACCCCTATACCGGAACTGTCCATAAATTCCGTCCCTGCAAAATCAAAGACCAGTTTTCTGACATGATATGCTTCTATCATAAAATCTGCCTCCTGTCTTAACTGTCCTGCCACATGATGATCCAACTCTCTTGGCATGTGTATTGTCAGGCAGCCCTCCTTCATTTCAAATTGATTCTCCATATTTTGCCTCTGTCTCCTTATAATCATCATTACCCGTAGGTTTTTTATGCAATAGGACGCACTTCCTATTGCATAAAAAAGACGCCTGATTATCCCCTAATCGACGTCTTTTGTATGTGTTTATGTTTATGCTTATTCTATATTCAAATAACTCTGTGCTGTGGCGGCCCGCTCCGTTCCCGGGTATAGCTCTACAAATCTCTCATAATAGGTCCGTGCCGTAGTCATATCATCATTCTTCCGGCATGCCTGGGCCAGATAATACAGTGCATTACCATTATCATAGGCTTCGTCAATCTCAACCACCTTTTTCAGATTTTCAACGGCCTCGTCAAATTTTCTGGAAGAGTAAGCCGTGTAACCCAGGTCATAAAGGTTTTTGATATATTCGGCATTTACCGCAGCATTGATGGTGTCATAAATAGTCTTTGCGCTGTCACTGATCTGAGTGGTATCCACTTTTGCAAGAATATCGCCCGCCGTCTGGATGTCCTCCCCTACATAAGCCTGATATGCCAAAAGCAGCTGCTCATAGCTGCCGGTACGGCCTTCGCCCTCCAGCACATTGGTCTCTGCTGTGGCCAGCTGCGCGGTCAGGGTCTCAATCTGGCCCTCTAAGGTGCTGATGGTCTGATTTCTGGTGGAAATCACATTGTTGGCTTCAATTACTTCTGTCTTGGCCTGATTCTGAATCTCTCGTTTTACCCCCGGCACAATCAAAAAGCCGGTAATTGCCGCACCAATTGCAATGCCGATTACCATGTTAATAATCGTTCCCACCACTGAAGTATCCTTCAAATGCCTTGGCTGTATGATGGTCTCATTACCACTCTGGTAAGAAATCAAATCGTCATTTTTCGGTTTGCGTTCCGAACTGCTCTCACGGATTCCTATATTCGCCTCGCGAAGATACCGGAGCGTCAGCGTATTATTGGTGTCGATTTTGCCTGCATTGCGCAATACCTTTTTGGCCTGGTCATATTTTTTGTCCTGAATATACAAAAGTGCCAGCAGCTGATGGCCCTTTACCAGCTTTGGATTCAGGGAAAGTACTTTTTTCAGCTGAATGATTGCCAGGTCTCTGCTGCCCTGTCTACAGTACTGCAGTGCCTGATTGTATTTTTTGATGGTCTGGTTGATGGTGTCCAAACGCCCCTGATTTTGCTGGATTTCGTCCAGATAACGGCTGGCAATATTTTCTCTGGGCTGATAGTTTTTACTGATGACCCATTCTGTCAGGGCGGCCACCACTTCGCCCATTTCAAAATAGACAAGTCCCAACAGATTTCTTGCATCGATATTCAGTTTATGAAACCGGAGGCTGACTTTTAAGCTTTCAACCGCCCCCGAAAGATTTCTCACGCCGGCTTTCTCCAGCGCATCGTTGTAGTATGCGTTGGATGCCATAATGATTTTTTTATATATT
>JAGASC010000065.1 GCA_017621905.1 Roseburia sp. | reverse complement strand
ACAGTAAAAAAGCTGAACAATCAGTATTTTTTCACTTCGCCGGAGGTGATGGCACAGCAGCTGCATGAGACTTTTCCTATGGCACGGGAACTGGTAGAACTGACGAAAGAATTTGCGGATGCATTTGCGCAGGAGAAACGCCGTAAGAATCTGGTAGATTTTCATGATCTGGAGCACTTTGCACTGGAAATTCTGGTGGACAGGGAGACAAAGCAGGTTCGGAGCGCAGCGGAGGAGTTTCGGGACACCTTTGAAGAAATTATGATTGACGAATATCAGGACAGCAATCATGTGCAGGAGACCATCTTGCGGGCGATTTCCAGGGAAGAGCGGGGCGAGAATAATATTTTTATGGTGGGAGATGTAAAGCAGAGCATTTACCGTTTCCGTCTGGCGCGTCCGGAGCTTTTTATGGAAAAATATGACACCTATTCCACGGGAGAGGGCATTACCCAGCGTATTGATTTGCATAAAAATTTCCGAAGCCGCAGAGAGGTACTTTCCTGCACCAACGATATTTTTTACAAAGTGATGAAAAAATCGCTGGGAAATGTGGAGTATGACCGGGATGCCGCATTATACCTGGGGGCAGGCTTTGTCGAGCCGGAGGACCAGAGTATGTTTGCACCGGAGATTCTGCTTGTGGATAGTAACGATGCATTATTATCGGACAGTGAATATGGCGGTGATATCGGTAAGGTCAGTGATTCCAAAGATTTTAATGATAAGAAGCTGCTGGAAGCAAAAGTGGTGGCAAATAGGATTCGAAAGCTTATGGAAGAACAGTTGGTAACGGATAAGGCTGCCGGGGAACTGCGGAAGGTACGTTATTCGGATATTGTTATTTTGCTGCGGAGCTTAACCGGCTGGGCAGATGCTTTTGTCGGAGTTTTAAATGATGAGGGAATCCCAGCCCATACTGTGTCTGCCACCGGATATTTTTCGGCGGTGGAGGTACAGACGGTGCTGGCTATGCTTCGGATTCTGGACAATCCGAGGCAGGACATTCCCCTTGCGGCGGTGCTGCGTTCCCCCATGGTTGGAATGACGGACGAGGAGCTGGCACAGGTGCGTCTGTATGATCGGGAACGGAATTTTCAAGACTGTGTTTTGCAAAAATGTGAAGAACTGTACACTAAAATTTTACTGGAAAGTGGAGAAAATCAAGACTTGGCAGGAAACATACCGGGGAAATCAGATGGTGCAGACACAAACGAAAAATTATATGATTTTTACCTTATGTACCGCAAGCTGCGGAACCTTGTTCCGGACACGCCAATCCACGAATTGATCGAGATTTTATTGAAGGAGACCGGTTATGGAGAGTATGTGGCAGCCATGCCTGCCGGAAATCGCAGATATGCCAATCTTTTAATGCTGGTGGAGAAGGCAATTGCCTACGAAAATACCAGTTACAAGGGATTGTTCCACTTTGTGCGCTACATTGACGAATTGCAGAAATACGATGTAGATTTCGGCGAGGCGGACATGGTGGGCGAAAACGAAAATGTGGTACGTATCATGAGTATTCACAAAAGCAAGAGCCTGGAGTTTCCGGTAGTGTTCGTCTCCGGCCTTGGAAAGAATTTCAACCGGCAGGATGTGAGAAGCCATATGGTGCTGCACCCGGATTTGGGACTGGGATTGGATTTCATGGATGGCAGCAGGCGTATCAAATCACCAACCATTGCCAAACGGGCCATTGCCAAGCAGATCGAACTGGAAAATCTGGGGGAGGAGCTGCGGGTACTTTATGTGGCGCTGACCCGAGCAAAAGAAAAATTGATATTGACAGGAAGCAGGAAGGACGCTGCAGACTATCTGGAAAAACGCAGGAGTGAGGCGGAGATTTCCGCGAAAGTGGAGCGGCCGGAGGTGGAAGATTTTGGGCAGGAGGAGAATCCGGAAGAAAACATATGCCCGCTTTCTTATATAAATAGAGAATCAGCAGCCGGTTATCTGGACTGGATCATTCCGGCCCTGCTTTCCTATGGAGATAAATATAAGATTTGTCCTGTTTCTCTGCCGGAGCTTGTGACGGAAGAGACCGTATTCCAGGCCACGAATGCTCTGGAGCGGGCAGTTCTCATGAAAGAGATCAGCAATGCCGATGAAGCTTCAGTGGAGGAACTTGAAAAACGTTTTTCCTTCCAATATCCGTATCAGACCGACATTCAGCGAAAAAATAAGTATTCCGTATCAGAATTAAAGCATCGTGCCATGCGGGAGCATTTTGAAATGGAGCAGGAGGAGGCAATGCCAATTTTTGTTAAGGAGGAAGTCATACCCTATATCCCGTCCTTTGTGCGGCAGGCAGAGCAGATGGAAGAAGAAGTGAACCAGGGCGCCCTGCGGGGTACGGCGGTGCATCGTGTCATGGAATGCTATCAGTTCTCTTCTCCGCTTGGCGCACGCGAACAGATAGAGCAGATGCTGGAGGAAGGGAAAATTTCAGAAGAGATGAAGGCGCTGGTGAAGCTTT
>JAGASC010000064.1 GCA_017621905.1 Roseburia sp. | reverse complement strand
GGTCTAATAATTTCTCAAGGTCAAGGATCTTAGCAGCTTCTTCTACTTTTCTCTTGATCTCATCCTTCGGAACTTTTCTTAATTTAAGTCCGAATGCCATGTTATCGTATACTGTCATGTGTGGGTACAGAGCGTAGTTCTGGAATACCATTGCGATATCTCTGTCCTTCGGCTCTACGTCGTTCATTAATTTTCCGTCGATGTAGAGTTCACCGGAAGAAATCTCTTCCAGACCAGCGATCATACGAAGGGTAGTTGTTTTACCACATCCGGATGGTCCTACGAAGATGATGAATTCCTGATCATCTACTTCAAGGTTGAAATCCTTAACAGCCTCAAAGCCGTTTGGATAAACTTTGCAAATGTTTCTCATTGATAAACTTGACATTTTTCCAAATCCTCCTAAAAAGTGATTACGTTTTTGATAGTTATACTATACAGAAAAACGACGAAAAACGCCATATGCCGCCTCCACAAAGAATTCGAAAGTTTCTTGTGGGATGTCACAGAGTTTTTCGTCGTTTTCCCGTTATTTCGTCAATCCGACAATTTTTTTAACAAAATATGTACAAAGTGACGAAGCTTTCTAAACAGGATATTTTAGAAAATTTATACTTTTTTTAAAATTTTGAGTAGCCAAATCCATTTACCATGGCTTCTAAGCGTTGTCCCTGCTTGCAGAATGGACAATCCTGCACAGCATATGCTTTGTAGCCGGGCAAATCCTCTTCCGAAAATACCGTGACTACCGGCATGTCATCCACCTTATCCACCGTGCCGAATACGGATACTACAGATTCCACGATACCGCCGTAATAACGAATGCCCTCCGCACTGCGGCGGATGGTTTTTCCGGTCGTCGTAGTTGCCAAAAGAAGTATCACATGCTTGCCATAGATACTTGGTTTAATATTGTCACGGAAAATAATCTGATTGCTGCTGTTTAACTCCGGCGCAACCACATAGATGGTCTCATGCTGATTGGTGGAAATGAAATTGCCTTTTTCAAATTCATCTGCCAAAAATGCACCGATAACCTCTGTTCCGTCCATACACACAATCGTATCTACATAGGAAAGCTGACCAATCTTGCTGCAAAGCACTTTTGCCAGTTCCTTAGCCTCTTTGATTCTGGTCTTTAAGCTGGTGATATCAATATAATAATTGATATGGGAATGGCTTGTGGCAAAGTGTCCGGGAATTGCATGAATTGCGACCATGTTGCTTTCTCTGGAATAGAATTTCATCATTTTGTTTTCCATAACAAATCCTCCTGATTTTCACAAAGAAAATTTACATCTCTTTTGTATTTTGTAATGACTTACACATAGATTTATGCGCACTTCGCATCGATTCGGCGCATTTCATGTTTATACCTATTATACCCTAACACAGTCAGATCCGCAACAAATGAATTACAAAAAACGAATTGCGCGAAAGTAACAGCGAAGGTACCTGGACTGTTACTTTCGCGCAAACCATAGATCCGCCTGAAATCACAACATTCGCAGTATATTAGCAGATTCCGGTGCTTCCGATGCCGCCCCGGTCCTCATTTCCAAGAAACTCCACCTCTTCAAAGGTAATCTGTGGCTGATGTTTCTGGATACGGAACTGGCAGATCCGGTCATTAACATTGATTTCTGTGTCACGCATAGCCAGGGCCGGCATCATCCACACATCGTTATCGCCGCAATAGGTTTCATCCACAACCCCCATATGGTTCGTCTGGATAATTCCGAAATTTTTATAAGTGGAGCTGCGGGGTACAATTACTGCCTCATACCCTTCCGGGAGCTGCATGGAAACCCCAAGTTTGATTAGTTTAAACTCGCCTTTTTTTAAGACTACATGCTCTGCACTTCTAAGGTCAATCCAGTCACTTTTCCCTGCAATATAAGTAAGCTTTTCTATCTCATTAGAATGGTACTTAATCCGAATTGTCTCTCTTTCCACAGTGTTCTCCTTTTTCTACAAGTTAATTTTTACTCGCTCCACTCCAGATTACTGCTCTCCGCCCGTTTGTCGCGAAGCATCAGCTCTGAAACAGCTTCTTTTACCGGCTTATCCTCAAATAATACCTTATTGACTGCCTCAATGATAGGCATAGCCACCTCGTATTTTTTTGCAAGTGCAATAGCTGCCTTGGCAGAATACACACCTTCCACCACCATTTTTACCTCGTCCATGGCCTGCTGCATGGTATAACCCTGTCCCATCAGCATACCTGCCTTGCGGTTTCGGCTGTGCTTACTCTCACAGGTTACAATCAAATCACCGATTCCGGTAAGGCCGTTCAGCGTCTCCACATTTGCGCCCATCTTTAATGCAAGCCGGTTGATTTCCGCAATGCCTCTGGTAATCAAAGCTGCCTTCGTGTTATCGCCATAGCCCAGTCCGTCCGCCATACCGGCAGCCAGCGCAATAACATTTTTCAAGGAGCCTCCCAATTCAATTCCAAGCACATCCGGGCTTGTGTAAACGCGGAACACCTCATTCATGAAAATATCCTGCACGCCCTCCGCCACAGCCTTCTTTCTGGCTCCTGCCACCACAGTGGTGGGCAATCCGATACCAACCTCCTCCGCGTGGCTCGGTCCGCACATGACAGCTACACGCGCCGCCGGAACTTCCTGCTCTACAATATCGGAAATTGTCATCAACGTGCTTTCCTCAATTCCTTTTGCCACACATACAATGACCTGCCCTTCTTTCACAAAAGGCGCCATGCTTTTTGCTGTGCTTCTGGTATATACAGAAGGTACTGCAAGAATCAGATAATCCTTCCCTTTAATTGCATCCTGCAAATTTGTGGTATATGTCACAGCATCCGGAATCTTTACCCCCGGAAGCTTGTCCACGTGCTCATGCTTTTCCTTTAACATTGCAATTTCTGACTCGACAATCGACCAGACTGTCACTTCATTTCCATTGGTATGCAGAACCAGAGAAAGTGCAATTCCCC
>JAGASC010000063.1 GCA_017621905.1 Roseburia sp. | reverse complement strand
GACGCGTAAAAGATTTACAATTTTTTGGAGGTTAAAATTTGTAAGATTTACAATCCTCTTATGTAAAAATCTTGTTTCTTGAAAAAAAGAGAACTGCCCGATAGAATACAGGCATGATATGTGTGCAACGCATATTGCAACCGTGATTCACAGTGAGAGGCGCCTCCGGTGATCAAACCAATTCAAAGGAAAAATGAAATGAAGGGAGAATTGAATCTATGAAATTCAAAAAGTTAACAGCACTTGTTCTCACAGCTATGATGGCGGTATCTTCATTGGCAGCTTGTGGAAACACAAAAGAGCAGGAAAATGCAGATTCCGGAAAAGTGCAGGAGGAGAGCAGCGAAACGAAAGAGCAGTCCGGCGGGCAGACAGAGGATGCTGCATCGAATGAGATTGTATTTCCATTAGAAGAGAACATGACCTTTTCCATGTTTGCTATGATGAATGGCGAAACAAGCTACAATGATGTCTGGGCATGGCAGGAGCTGGAGAGAAGAACCAATGTTTCTTTTGACTTGACGGAAGTAACAGCCGCAGAAGCATCGGAAAAAATAAACTTACTTCTTTCGAGTGGAGATTATCCGGAAGTATTTTTTAAAGCGGGTGGTCTGGATTGTGATAAGTATGGACAGGACGAAGGAGTACTGCTTCCATTGGAGGATCTGATCCGGGAATACGCGCCGGATTTGACAGCAATCTTGGATGAGAAGGATTTGTGGAATGAGGTAGCTGCAACGGATGGCCATGTCTATGTCATGCCTTCTATTACCTATACGGAATTAAAGGATTCCTGGATGCTCAGCTACAATGAAGTGTGGTTAGACAATCTTGGACTTGAGGCACCCACAAATATTGACGAGTTTTACGATGTGTTAAAGGCAATCAAAGAACAGGATGCAAACGGGAACGGTGACCCGGATGATGAGATTCCGCTTGTTTGTTGCTCGGATGCATTTTATATAAGATGTCTGTTTCCATATCTTGCCACAGAGGGTGTGATTTATATGCCATTTTATTTGTGCATGAACGGCAATGAAATGTCTTTTTATCCAACCTCAGAGGAGTTTAAGGAGATACTGGCTGTTTTGGCTCAGTGGTATGAGGAGGGGCTGATTGATAAGGCCGCTTTCACACAGACCTATGAAGAATATTTTGCCATTGGAAAAAGCTCTGAGCAGTATGGTTTTATTTGGGGAGATCCGGAAGGTGCAGTAGGAGAAAGATATAATCAATATGCTTATTTAGATCCTGTAGAAGGCTCAAAGGGACTGGCGGTCAATAGCGGTGTTGTGAAATCCGGTCTGTCAATTACGGATAAATGTGAAAATCCGGAAGTGGTAGTTGCATGGTGTAATCAGTTTTATCAGATGGATACACTGATTATGGCAAATAACGGTCAGGAAGGTGTAGACTGGGAATATGACGAGAACGGATATATTGTAAGTCTTAACACCGGTAACAGTAATATTGCGGGTACTACACATATGGCTGGTAAATTTGACTCAGAATTAAATGATTACTTCCCGGGAATCATCAGTTCGGTGACCGGAGAAGAACTGGAGAGAGCGGATCTTTTTACCGAAAGGACCGGAGTTGCCTGGCCGACGACCAAGTGGGCAGACGAGGACAGTAAGACACGGTATGTGGACCTTCGGGGAAATATCGTACCTTATGTGAATAATTATGTTGCGACGGTAGTGGTAGGCGAGAAATCTTTGGAGGATACCTGGGAGGAATTCCAGGCTGAGCTGGAAAAAATGGGAGTTCAGGAATTTATGGAGCTTTATGCTTCCGCTCTCGGCGAAGATTACGTGGTAGCTGAGTAAAATTTAGTTCCGGTTAACACAAAAGGGTGAGATTCACCCTTTTGTGCTTTTCAAGAAAGGAGTTTATGCATCATGGCAAAGAAGAAAGAGGGGTTTGTTAAGAAGGTTCCACTAAAAAAGCGTATCATAAAGGACCTCCGCTGGAACTGGATTTTATACCTGATGATTATACCGGTGATTGCCTACTACATTACCTTTGCATACAGGCCCATGTATGGCATTATCATGGCATTTAAAGACTATAAGGTAAAAGCCGGAATACTTGGGAGTGAATGGGTGGGGCTTAAGCATTTTAAAAGGTTTTTTAGTGCTTATAACTTCAAGGATTTGTTGAAAAATACCTGGACTCTCAGTTCATACTCTTTATTGGCGTCCTTTCCAATTCCCATTATTTTCGCGCTCATTTTAAATTATTCCACAAGACCGGGTTTGAAAAAGTCGGTTCAGATGATATCTTATGCGCCGAATTTCATTTCTACGGTAGTTATTTGTGGTATGCTCCGCTTGTTTATGAGTTCGGATGGAATTTTTAATATTGTGCTGGGAATGCTTGGCGCAGAAGAAGTCAGCTTTTTGTCTGTGCCGGAATGGTTTAAGCATATTTATGTCTGGTCAGGTGTATGGCAGAGTATGGGCTGGAGTGCGATTATCTATATTTCGGCCTTGTCGGGGGTGGATTATGCGCTGCACGAGGCGGCGATCATAGATGGAGCAACCATAATGCAGAGAATCCGGCATGTGGATCTTCCCTCCATTAAGTCTACGATCGTAATGCTTCTAATCATGAGTATACCCGGTCTGGTAGGCGTAGGCTTTGAAAAAGTTTATTTGCTGCAGAATGATTTGAATATTACTGCGTCTTCGGTTATTTCTACCTATGTGTATGAGCAGGGTATGTTAGGCGCCAATTATTCCTACTCTACGGCGGTGGGGCTTTTCAATACGGTCCTTAGTGTGATTTTACTGGTGAGTGCCAATACCTTCTGTAAGAAAGTATTGGATGAAAGCATATTTTAAGCAGGAGGAATACCATGAAAAGAGAAACATTATATCGGGGAAAACGCTCCTATCATGACAAGATTTTTCATGTGGTGGATACTGCCATCCTTTTGGTGTTGTTTGTTGTATTTGCCTGGCCGCTGTGGTTTGTATTGATTGCTTCCTTCAGCAGCAGCAGTGCGGTAATGACAGGAAAGGTAATACTTTTGCCTCGTGATTTTACGCTGGAGGGCTATACGGAGCTGCTGCAATATACGCAGTTGTGGAGAGGATATGCCAACACCATATTTTATGCCGGGGTGGGAACTCTGGTAAATATGCTCATGACGATATGCTGTGCATACCCTTTGAGCAATAAGCAATTTTTGCCGCGAAAAATAATTCTGTACTTTTGTATGGTTACAATGTATGTTTCCGGGGGATTGATTCCTACCTATTTGGTGGTGAAGTCACTGGGAATCCTCAGTACACGCTGGGCCATGATTATACCGGGGGCATTGTCTTTTTATAATGCTCTGATCGTAAGAGCATATTTTATGAACAGTATTCCGGTGGAGCTGCAGGAAGCAGCCACTCTGGATGGGGCAAATGCTGCCCAGTATTTGATGAAGGTGGTGCTACAGCTTTCAAAACCGGTGCTGGCAGTGGTATCGCTGTATTATTTTGTAGGTCATTGGAATGATTATTATACAGCACTCATCTACATATACGATAAGGAACTGTATCCACTGCAGACTGTTTTGAAAAATCTGCTGATGGATGTGAAATCCACAACGGATATATTAACGATGGATCCGAAAGAATTGGCCGCTTTACTGGAGCGTCAGCAGATCATGAAATACAGCTCGATTATTGTGGCTATGATACCGGTACTGGTAATATACCCTTTTATCCAGAAGTATTTTGTAAAGGGTGTTATGATTGGTGCCGTGAAGGGATAAGGCACGCTTAGAGAGGAGAGTCGAGGATGTATAAAATTTCTGTACCAATTATGAATCAGACGATTGTGCGTGCCGGGCGGGAACGGATTGCCGAATTGCTGGAAAAGATGCAGGCCAAAAGAGTTTTTCTGTCATTTGACGATTATCTCATCGATGAGAAGGAGAGAGAGAAGGAGCTTCGGGTATTGCGTGAAAATTGTCTCTATTTTCAGGAAAAGGGCTTTGAAGTTGGTGCGTGGCTCTGGACATTTATGCTCCAGAATGACCACCGTTATGTCCATATGACCTCTCCTGACGGCAAGGTATCGGCGACGCAGATATGTCCCTCAGATGCGTCCTTCCGTGCGTTTGCCGGGCAGTATATTCAGGAAATCGCCAAGTGCGGTGTGGATATGATTATGTATGATGATGATTTTCGTTATGGTTTTATCGACATCGGCATGGGCTGCACCTGCAAAAATCATCTTGCCCGTATGTCAGAGATACTGAACGAGGAGCTGGATGCCGGGGGACTGCCGGAGAAGCTGTTGACGGGGAGCAGGAACAAATATCGTTCCGCATGGCTTACAGCCAATGGCGAATTTTTGCGCCAGTTTGCAAGGGAGATGCGGGAGAAGCTGGATGAGGTAAATCCCAACATACGTTTTGGCCCTTGTTCCTGTATGTCTCTGTGGGATTTTGATGGTGTGAGCACAGTGGAAATCAGCCGTATCCTTGCCGGAAACACCAGACCTTTTCTGCGCCTGATCGGAGCACCTTATTGGGCGGTGGACCGCAATTGGGGAAACCGTCTGCAGGATGTGATTGAACTGGAACGCATGGAGCGCAGCTGGTGTGACGACGATATTGAGATTTTCAGTGAGGGGGATGTCTATCCCCGCCCGCGTTATGCCTGTCCGGCCAGCTATTTGGAGGGGTTTGACACAGCTCTGCGTGCCGATGGACGGATGGACGGCATCTTAAAATATGCCCTGGACTATACCTCGGGTGCGGATTATGAACCCGGCTATGTGAAGTGTCATTTGCGTAACGAGCCGCTTTATGAGCAGATCGAATCTCATTTTTCCGGGAAAAAAGCTTGTGGTGTGCGTGTTTGGGAAAATATGTGCAAGTTTGAAGATGCAGAAATTCCAAAGGAAGTGGCAGGAACCATGCGGGTACAGAATATGTTCTTTTCTCCCGCAGCAAG
>JAGASC010000062.1 GCA_017621905.1 Roseburia sp. | reverse complement strand
TTATAGCTTTCCTCGACGCCATAAGTGCCCTTATTGTCAGAAGACATAAAGCCGATCAGGCTGCAGCCGACGGTGCCCAGTGGATAGCTCCTTTTATACGTTTCCTCAAACCATACGCCGCCGATCTGGGAATCCTTTTCATTCATTTTCTTTTTAAAGCTTTCGACAATATCTCCCGAAAGCTCTCTGAGCGCGTCCAGATGTTCATACATGGAATTGGGCTTGTCCTGAATGACATCACGAAGCTCCTGTTCTTCTACAGAAAAGTGCTCTGCCACTGCTTTTACGGTTGCCTCTTTTGCTTCATTATCCGCATTCAGTGTCCTTGGCTCCAGAATCAGACTGTATTTCCGCAGGCTGATCGCCATCGTCGTATTATTACGGTCCCTGATTGACCCTCTCTGATAATTCAATACGGTATTGGTATACGACTGCTGGGATAACGCCGCCTTTTTATAGCGGTCACCGTTATTGTGGTCAATGAAATATATTTTTACTAAAAGTGCAAAAAATATAATGATAAACAGGACAAAAAAAGCAAAGAGGGTAACCCGCATCCCTCTCGTAAAAATCTTTTTCGATTTTTTCCTCCGTCTGCGACCGCTGCCCGCTGGTCTGCGTCTGTATGCTGCCATATCTCTCTCCCTTTACCGGCTGCTATGGATTTGTGATCGTACCATGCTGCCGGATCTGCGTACTTTTTTTGCTCTCATAAGTATAGATCTGATCTGCTGTTGCCGCTTTCATTCCAAGCTCCTTCGTCGCCTTTTTATAGATTGCCTTCAGATCCATCGTATTTTCCAGTTCCGTCAAAGCTGCCTGATTCGTTTTTTCCATCTCAACAACTTTACTCTCCAATTCTACCACATTTTTGCTCAGATAGGTAGATTGAAATTGCAGGCGGATGTAAAAAATCCCGACTGCCATAACGGCAGCAAACGTAATACACGTCAGGAACACAGCGGTCTTGTCCACCCGCGGCTTCGGCTTCCTGCGCTTATTCTGTTCCCTTCTCTCCTGCTGCCTTCTCCGAATCTCTTCTTCATTGTTATAATACGGACGAGGAACAGTGTTCTGCGCCGTATTACCATACACATACGGCGTTGTCTGTCTTGTCATGCAAATATCCTCCTAAAAATTATATCCCACTCTCTATATGTTCAAAAACCCTCAGCTTTGCGCTCTGGGATCTTGTGTTCTCATTTTGTTCCCTCTCCGATGGCAGCACCGGTTTTTTCGTGACTACTTTTCCCCTGGATTTCTTTCCGCACACACAAACCGGAAAATCCGGCGGACACGTACAGGGGTTTTCATTTCTGCGAAAGCACAACTTAACGATCCTGTCTTCCAGCGAATGAAAGGTTATGATACATAACCTCCCATGATCCGCCAAAAGATCAATCATTCCGTCCAGCGCTCCGCGAAGAACTTCTAATTCATGATTGCACTCAATACGGATCGCCTGAAAGGTCCGCTTCGCCGGATGTCCTTTTCCATTCCTCGCCTTCGCCGGCATGGAGCTGCGGATAATATCCACCAGTTCAAATGTCGTTTCGATCTCCTTTGTCTGACGTGTTCTGACAATATTTCTGGCAATACTTTTTGCATACCTTTCTTCCCCCTATTCCCTTATGATCCGGGAAAGCTCCGCTTCCGGATAGGTGTTCACAATATCCCTGGCACAGATGCTCTGCTCCCGGTCCATCCGCATATCCAGCGGAGCATCCGCCATATAGGAAAACCCCCGTTCTGCATTATCCAGCTGATAAGAAGAAACTCCCAAGTCCAGTATAATGCCATCCACCTTGTCAATCCCCAGGTCCTGCAATACCTGTTTTATCTGAACATAGTTACTCTTTATGATACTAACTTTCTCTCCAAACTCCTTAAGACGCTCTCTCGAAGCGGTCAACGCTTCTTCATCCTGATCGATCCCGATCAGGCGTCCTCCGTCGCCCAGCTGCCGGCAGATCTCGCTGGCATGTCCGGCGCCTCCCAGGGTCCCGTCTACATAGATACCATCCGGCTTAATCTGAAGTGCTCCTATCGTTTCTTCCAAAAGAACGGACACATGCTGAAATTCCATAATTTTCCTCATTCCCGCGCCATTTCCTGCGCACTTTTTAGAAACTGAGTCCAAATTCCGACATATGCTCTGCAATATCATCGATATTACTAAAATCGTCATTGGCTTCGTACACATCTTTGCTCCAGATCTCAATCTTGGATAACACACCGACAAAGATGATATCTTTCGTCAATCCTGCCGCCTCACGCAGCTTTGCCGGAATCAGGGACCTGCCCTGCCTGTCCACTTCACACATTGCCGCGTTCGCCATAAAATGACGTTGTAACTTTCTCCCCTCTTTGTTGCCAGGAAGCTCCTTCAGCTTGTCGATAAAGCCTTCCCATTCTTCCATCGGGTATGCAAACAGGCAGCCGTCCAGTCCTAATGTGACTACAAAGGATTCCCCCAGACCTTCACGCAGCTTCGCCGGAACGATAACACGCCCTTTGGCGTCCAGTCCGTGCTCGTATGTGCCCATAAACATAATGCTTCACCAACTTCCGTAACATGGTGACCGGTATCATATATGCAGCCAGGGAATCCCTGCCACTTTTATGCCACTCCGTGACACTTTCTACCACTTTCCACCACTTTTAATACAACTATACACCATTTTTTGGGAATTAGCAAGAAAAACTTACTCCACATTATATCCACTGCATATCCACAACTTATCCACAAATTGGTAAAAAAACATAAAAAATACACCGGAACATTTTAGTTCCAGTGTACGACAAAACAAATCTATTGGTTATCAATTGCCGGCTCATCCGGCTTCTCTTTTTTTACTTTTCGTAACCGATAGATCCAATATACAATACCACCCAGTGCCAGCACGGCAGACAATACCTGCGACACAGCAATCCCGGTATCACCGATCTGCAGCTGGTCTGTCCGCAGACCTTCAATCCATGCCCTTCCGATCCCATACCCGACCAGGTACATAAGGAAAATCTCACCGTCAAATTTCTTATGCTTTGACCGCCAGATCATCAGGAAAAGGATCACCAGGTTCCACACCGATTCATACAGAAAGGTAGGATGTACCTGTATGTAACTCACCCCGTTTTTTTCCACGGCATGATCCCACATCTGCTCTGTCACATTGGACAGCGACACCTGACTGGTCTTCAGCCGCATGGCAAACAGGGAATCCGTATAACCACCAAATGCCTCCCGGTTCATAAAATTGCCATACCGCCCTATGATCTGTCCCAGAATCAGTCCAAGCACTGCCGTATCGGCAAAAAGCGAAAATTTGTATTTTTTGATGCGGCAGTACACGACCGCCGTCAATACCGCTGCGATCACAGAACCGTAGATCGCCATGCCGCCGCCGCGGATATTGAAAATCTGCAGCAGATTGTCCTTATAATCCTCCCAGCGGAACGCCACATAATACAGCCGGGCTCCGATCACAGAGAAGATAATACCAAAAATAATATAGTCCATATATATTTCCGGGTTCTGTCCCGACCGCTTTGCCTGCCATCTGGCAAGCATTAGTCCGGCAACCATGCCGCAGGCAATGATCAACCCATAATAAGCGATAGTAAAACCGCCTATCGTTATCCCTTTTGGTAACGATGAAATGTAAATCCCCAGATGGGGAAATGCAATATCTGCTTCATTCATATCCTCTATCCTTCCTTATCAGACATTAAACCGGAACAGGACAACATCGCCGTCCTGCACGGTATATTCTTTTCCCTCGGAGCGGACCAGTCCTTTTTCCTTTGCTCCTGTATAACCGCCATGTGCCACAAGATTTTCGTAGGAAACTACCTCCGCACGGATAAAACCGCGCTCAAAATCAGTATGGATCTTGCCCGCCGCCTGGGGCGCCTTTGTCCCCTCGGTGATCGTCCACGCCCTGGTCTCATCCGGTCCTGTTGTGAGAAAACTGATCAGACCCAGGATACGGTAACTTGCCCGGATCAGTTTTTCCAGCCCGGACTCTGTCAGACCCAGATCCTCCAGAAACATCTTCTTTTCCTCTTCATCCAGTTCTGCGATCTCCTGCTCGATCTGGGCGCAGATCACAAACACTTCGGATTTTTCTTCTCTGGCAAATTCCCTGACTTTACCTACCTGCTCATTGGATACCGCATCATCCGCCAGTTCATCCTCCGCCACATTCGCCGCATAGATCACCGGCTTCGCCGTCAGCAGATTGTATCCGCCAAACCAGGCTTCCTCATCCTCATCGTCGCGCTCAAAGTTTTTCGCCAGATTACCGTCTTCCAGAAAAGCCTTCAGCCGCTTCATCATTTCTACTTCTTTTGCCAGCTTCTTATCGTTATTGGCGCCGCGGGATCCCTTTGCAATCCTTCTGTCCAGGATCTCGATATCCGAAAAGACAAGTTCCAGATTGATCGTCTCGATATCACGCAATGGATCGATGCTGCCATCCACGTGTACAATATTGCTATCCTCAAAGCAGCGCACTACATGTACGATCGCATCGACTTCACGGATATTGGCAAGAAACTGGTTACCCAGCCCCTCTCCTTTGGACGCTCCCTTCACCAGACCAGCGATATCCACAAATTCGATCACCGCCGGAACGGTCTTCTTTGACTCGTGCATCTTTGTCAGCACATCCAGTCTCTCATCCGGCACCGGAACAACTCCGACATTGGGATCGATGGTGCAAAAAGGATAGTTTGCCGATTCTGCCCCTGCTTTGGTCAGCGAATTAAATAATGTACTTTTGCCTACGTTGGGCAGACCTACGATTCCTAGTTTCATTTTTCTATATTCCTCCTAAAATTCCTTTATTTTACGGCTTTTCTGATATATCCTTATCTGCAGGTGCACCATTTAGTGCACCATTTTCAAACTACATTAAGGGCATTCGCTACCAATTCGATTTCCTTTAACTTTTCCTCCTCGGTAGTGTGAACATATAAATTCATGGTAATTCCAATGTTTGAGTGTCCCAGAATAATCTGCAATGTTTTTGGTTTCATACCGCCTTCGATACATCTGGTCGCAAATGTGTGGCGTAATACATGCATGGAAAACCTCGGAATCTGTGCCTTATCACAAATCTTAAACAGAGCCGTATCATATGTACTGTTCTTGATTGGCGTACCTTTCCTGCATAAAAACACAAATGCACTCCATTCCATTGAAATTATTTTGATTTTCTTATTTTTTTCTTTCTGTCGTTTCAATATGTCGATAGCCTCGTCTGTCAGCGGAATTGTTCTGTAACCCGATTTACTCTTGGGTTCCCCAATTCTCCATTCGCCTACCGAATATCTGTACTCCATAGACCGCTGAATCTTCAATAGCTTATTCTGGAAATCTATATCTTCCCATTTCAAAGCAACCAATTCACCAGTCCGTAACCCGGTCTGCAGAATAAAACGATATTGAAACTCATAACTTTGACCGCTCGCATACTCCAAAAACACTTTCTGAACATCTACTGTCAGCGCCTCCTTTTTCTGCGAAGGTTTTCCCATGTCACTCTTTACTGACTTCTTACATGGATTATAGCGGATCACATCATTTTCTTTGGCAAACTCTAACATATTAAATAAAGCAATTCTTGTCTGATAGATCGTGCTTGTCCGATAATCTTCATCAGCCATATCACTGAATATCTTCTGACAGTGCAAAGGTTTTACCTCTGACAGCAACATTTTCCCGATGATTTTCTTAATGTTGCGATTGTATCGTTCTGTGTAATTTCTAACCGTGTTAGGTCTTACCGTCTTTTTCTTGATATCAATCCAATAATCAAACCATGCATCTACCACGATGTCTGTTGCCTGCAAGATGTTGCTATGTTCATCTACATAGGTTGCATCGGCAATCCACTGCCTGCATTCCTGTAACTTTTTGAATCGCTTCTGTCTGCGTTTACCAAATTTATCTACAAACCTTGCCGAATATAACCCATTTTTCTGTTGGGTTATTCCGACCCCCAGCTCCTTCCCTTTTAAGTCTTTTCCCATATTTTATAACTCCTTTCAGCAAAGAAGCCCTAATACAGTAACTTATATATTACCATATAACAGCCCATAAGTCTATATTCTCTTGCTAATTCGATATTTTCATTTCGTTTTATAACTCAATATTTTCACTGATAAACTGTTCAAACTCTTTCCGTTTAATCAGTTTCTTTCTTCCTACATATAAAACAAATGGACACCTTGGTTTCTTTGCCAGTTCATCTATCTTATTGATTCCGATATTGCTATAAACTGCCGCCTCCTCAATGGTCATACATGCTTTTTCCCATATCGGAATCTCTTTCTTTTTCTCCATATCAATCATTTCCTTTCTCTAATTTTCTGCCCCTTCCTGATGCCTGCAGCGAACAAGTCCATAGAAATCTCATCTCCCCGCCTTCACTGTGGCCGGGCTGCGTTTTACAGAAGTATCATTATCCCCCTGGCATGTCGTTGCGTTATGGAAGAGCCACTCCCATATCAGTGCTCCTGGTTCTGCCTGCCGGACAGACGGATAGCCGCTCGGTGTCAGGGTAACGTATCAGTTGAGGCTGTTTTGTTGTCAAGGTTCATGGCACAGGGATGCCTATACAAACAAAGACAAATGGATTTCCCGGATTTTCAACCTGAATATTAAAATATTTAAAAAAGGCTCTGAATTTCTCCAAAACCTTTTTCCATGCACTATTCTGGTATCAGATAGGAAACTTTCCAATCTGCAGTGCGATATGTATCATCAGATACTGTTTCAAGTCCTCATCCAGTCTGCCATTCACATAACTGTGCTTATCAATCAACGGCATATAAAGTTCCAGTATCTGCTCTACATCCTCATGGCAGCCTGTCACTGCCCCTGTCAGGACATTATGAAATTCTTCTTTACTCATTCCCCTCACCACCCTTCTCCAGCATATTCCTGAGTGCGGCTAATGCCTGGGAACGCTGTTTATATACATTCTGTTTGGAACATCCCAGCTGCCCGGCGATCTCCTCCGGCGTCTTTTCCTCCACAAAAAGCAGGGTCAGTATCTGCTGCCTCTGCTGTGTCAGATATTGGAATGCTTTTTCCAGTTTCTCCTGTTCAAAATCAAACCCTTTCTGTTCTGTCAGTCTGTGAACCCATTTCTGTTCCAAGTTTTCCTCTACCAGTAATTCCTCTGGCAGCATCCCGACATAGAGGGTATTCCTTTCCCTCTCCTGCTTTTTCAGGTAATTCAATTTTGCCCGGTACAAAGTTACTTCCAGCCAGCCTGTAAATCTGGCCCTCAATTCATCTCTTTCGGATTCCTGCTGATGGTTCATCCGTCATGCCTCCTTTTTGAAGACATGCCACCAGGCAGGAAACAGGCATACCGTGATGGCATGCCTGTTCACTGATTCACTTATTTGTCACCTCAATGTTATTCCTCACACTTTAGAATCCACCTCCTTCATAGAACATAAAAAACTGTAAAACGCAACCACGAGCATCACGCTCCGCGAGATTGCTCGGGTTCGCGGGCGCGCTCGGATAATCTTGTGCAAGCACAGATATATCCTCACTTTGCCTTCGCGCAAAAAAACGGCCATGCCATACTTTCGCACAGCATAGTCGTTTAACGACACACAATTAACCAGCCAGCAGAAAAACCATACTGGCCTATTAACCATATAAATCCGGACAGCAGAATACTGTCTGGAATTGTCTGCAAAACAATCATCCCTACTCCTATTGGCTGAATTTCTCCAGGGAGTCCAGATAATGCATAAGCCCCTCGCAGGCCATAATTCTCCGGCTTACCGGATATTTCCCGATTCGCTCGGAAACTTCCTTCAGGTACACCATTTCCGGATTTTCATAACTTTCTTTCAGTAACTGGTCAACTGTTACCTCCAGTGCATTTGAAATCTTTACCACAGTGTTCAGACTGGGAATCCCACGGGCATTTTCGATCTGGCCGATATGGCTGTCACTGCAGTCACACATCTCTGCCAGATCAATCTGACGCAGCCCCTTTAACTGTCGGAACTTCTTAATGTTTTTTCCTAAAATAACGTAATCCACTGTTCATCTTCTCCTTATATACCTATATTATCCAAACAGAGATAAAATCGGAAGAAGGCAGCATTCCGTTACTCGCACTATAAGTGGTATTATCGAAATATTTCTTAGAAATTTTAGTAATAAATCAGATTATCCCACTTATAATCCTGTTATCCTGTCTCACGTTATTGAAAAAAATCAAGATTATCCAACATCTGGGAAATATCCTCTTCCATGCTGTCTGAAAGTTCCATCTGCTGCGATTCCTCTGCCTGAAGATTTTCTCCGGATTGGCAGGTGGTGCTTTCTTTCTGCTGATACCGGGAAATTCGTTCCTCCACCATCTTCCGGACTAAATCTTCCAAATCCTCCGTCATTCCCACAGGTGTCATGCAAATCTCAATCTTACAGTCCCCCTCCCGCAGTTCCGGATGATGCACAAGATATTCCCTTACCGCATCTACAATCAGAATGCTTTTCCGGTTTCCCATCTGTTCCAGCAGTTCACCCACCATCCGGTTCTCCTCTGCCTTATCCGAAAACTGCAGACTGAAACGGTATTTTCCATCTTTTTTCATTCCGCATCCTCCCCATTCCCTATCGGTTTGGTTTCCGGTTCATCTGGCTCTCTGCAAGCATCTCATATCCGATGGCATTGGCGTGGCAGTCTTCAATAAAATCTGCCTGCACTACCAGTGGGGACTGCTCCAGAAATGGTTTCAGCAGAATGCTTCCGCCACCGATAAAGATTGCCGGATTCGCCCGCAGGTCTACCTGCAGTTCCCTCAGCTGGTCCAGAATCTCTTTGGCATGATGCCCTGCCTCCTCCCGGATCGTGGTCTTAATCTCCTCTGGCAGAATAATCTCTTGTTCTCCCAGTACGGCACTGATATGTTCATCCTCAATCCGCATATCATGCAATGCCCCTACTTTCCGCACAATCTCATTGTTCATGGTAATAATGCCCGTCTCCAGGCTGCGGCAGAACTGGAGGTCCGGCTTGCCGTTACGCAGAAGCAGCACATCCGTGGTATAGCCGCCGATATCAATTACAAACAGCCGTACTGTCTTGACAATCTGACTGCTCTTTGGGACAACTGCCGCATATGCCTGTGGAAACACCATCACCCGGTCAATGAAAATGCGGTATGTTTTCCCACCATAGACAAATTCAACCAGTCCCCTGTTTTTGAAATACTCTCCAAAGCGGTCCCGCAGCAGGCCATAATGCTCCGGGGGAAGTCCCACCGCAAGCTGGATTTTCTCCATCGGCACATATTTTCCCCGCTTTTCCAGTTCTTTGGCAATGGCAAACAGGGACAGGATAAAAAAGCGGTCATCCTGTGTCTTATCCCTCATATAACTCAGCCGTTTCCCACTTAATGTCCAGTATTTCCCCTGATACTCCAGGATTTCATCCGTCATCGGCGGTTTTACTGTATGTTCTGCCAGACCGGATATAAAATCAAACCCTGTTGTCTTGACTGCATAATTTCCATGATCGATTCCTAATAACATAACTGATTCCTCCTTTTTCTTTGCATCTTACAGACTCATAATCATTACACCGTCTGTAATGCTCATTTACAACTCAAATACTCATTCCACAAAAAGATACTCATATAAAAAGGGCAAAGCCAGTATATGACCTTACCCTTATGTTCAACCTATGACCGGTTACGTTTGAGACAAAACTCCCAGACATAATCATCCAGCCCCTTGTAACTGCCATCCCACAGATATGTGCCAAACGAAAACCCCATCTCGTCAAGCAGCAGTAAAAGCTGCTGATACCCTTTTTGCACATGGGGATTGGTTGCCATATCCATGTCAAATGCTGTCATGATTTTCTGTAAGCCCTGTTCTTTCAGGTGCTTCAGTGCAATTTCTAATTGTGTCAGAGCATTCACACCGGGAACTGCCAGCACCGTAAGCCCTGTCAGTGCATGGATTACATCTGCTTTCATCGGTCCCTCTGTCAGAAGAATGGTTTTTAAAGGTGATCCGGCAAGATGTGTCCAGCCTTCCGCCTTACATCCGTTTTTCAGCTCCGTACTGGATACCCAGCGGAATTTCCGTTTCTTCACATCATCCCGCCGTATCTGCATCCCCTGAATCCGCCTTTTACCGTCCCGGACCGGAATCAGGATGCCCCGCTGGTTTACGGTAAATTTCCATGTATCTGCTTCTGTCTGGTAAAATCCCGGAACACCGGAAAGTTCACAGCCTTCCTGCACCAGCTCTTTTGCAATCTTTGTCATTCCCACAACGGGAGTTGTCTTATAGCCAAGCTGGGTAATCTCATCTTCCCTCAGACCTCTTCCCAACAGGTTATCTTTGTGATCCGATGCCAGGGAGAGTTTCTCTAACAATGCTGTATAGGTTTTATGCCTGATTGCAATGTCTGCCACCGGTGACTCCTTCACTTCTTTTACCACTACCCTTCTCTGCGGGCGGTATGACTGCTCTGAAAGTCCCAGCCTCTCTGCCACCTCTTCCCTTACATCCTCTCTTGGAATGCCTGTATATAGTGCATACAGGTCAAAGATTCCACCGGACACTCCGCACTTCGGACACCGGAACACTTCTTTTCTCAGATTGATATTCAGGTGTTTATCCCTCGGCTTGGAATCACAGCATGGACAGGGGATGTAATAAGAACTGCGGCCAGATGGTGCACTCGGCAGGTTCAGTACGGATATGACATCCCATATGTGAAACTTCTCCATCCTAGCCCTCCTTTCTGCATTTTCCTAAATTTGAGTATGGGGGACAGTGTTTTCACCATCCCCCCTAAATTTCAGTTGAAACTGTAATGAATCTTTGGGAGTGTTTTCGGCATCCTTAGATTCATTTTTCAGCTTATGCACTTGCCTGTCCCAACGCATACTCACAAATCAACCTGGCCGCTTCATTCGTCCCTTTGTCATCATGGAACTTATTCACAATCCAGTTTAATGCTTTCGGGTCAGTCACAACCAGGTCTCCCAGCGTCTTACCCGCATACTTCTTAATCGGGCATGGCATACTCATTGCCTGCTGGATACACTGCTCATGGGTCATCTCCTGCCGTACCGGTTCCTGCGTCACTGCACCCTGTTGCGTGTCTGATACTGGAACTGCTGGCTGCTGCATCTGGAATGCTGGCATTTCTGTCACATTTTGTGGCATCTGCGTTTCCCCTGCCTGTGGCTGCACTGGCGCTGGCTGTGGTACTGGTGCATCTGCACCAGTTTCTGCATTTTCCCCCGGTATACTGACGCCATCTTCCCTCATCCCCAGTTCATCTGGCGCCACTTCCGGATAGTCTTCCCCTGCCATACCGAACTGTAAGCCAAATCCTGCATTGCGGAGGGCAATCCCTACCGCTGCTGTCTGTGCCCACTCACGGGGTGAAACGGATGGTTTCTCTGCCAGATAGCCGCGGGATGCGGTTGCCTCTGCCAGATAACAGTCATCACTGTCTTTGTAACTCGGATATACCCTTGCCGTTGCCACAAAGCAGTCCTTACCGTTTGTCACTTTTGTCGTTATCTTTCCTTCCGGATATTTCAGCCGGAACCATGCCATCTGAACCATGACCGGAAGACGTTTTCTGGTCTCCCCGCTTTCCAAATCCGCATATTCCACCGCAAACGGCTCCGGGTCAAATCCCTCCACTGCGTTGATTGTTGCAATCACAGCCCTCATGGCTGCCTTGTCTGTTTCTTTATTCTGACTCATCATAAGCCCTGTCCTCCTTGTAAACTGATATAGGTTTCACGGTACTGCATCCACATGGGAAGTACGGCATTGCAGTATTTGCCAATACACTTCTTATAACTGTCTGGGTTCGGTGCAGTAAAGCTCATAAAGCGTTTCTTTCCGTCCCGTACCACATTTTCCAGTGATGCCAGTGCCGTGTCACGTTTCTGTTTCTGTGTTTCATCCATCTTTGGTCCAAATTTCCGTTCTTTCAGAAGAAGCTCCATATAACAGGAAATCACCTGAAAATGGTTTGCGATCAACCGAAGGTCTGTTGTCATGGGGATTACCCGCAGCATGGACTGGAATGTTTCCAGCACACAAATTCGGTAGTTCATCTCCTGAAGTGCCAGAAGTTCATCCGGCGGAAAACTGTCTGCTGCTATCTGTGAACGGTAGTCCTCACTTTTCTGCTGGTACTGTTCTAAAATCGTTGCCATAGTAAAGCTCCTTTCTGCGGAACGGACTTAAAAGTTCGCTCCGCCTCTGCTTAATTCATGTATTCCCGGATACGAGCCGCCAGATTGGTACCCCGTTTCTCTGTTTCTGTCCGTTTAACCGCCATATGCAATGCCCTTTTTTCACCCACCAGTATCACTTTTTTCTTTCCCCTGGTTACCGCTGTATAGATCAGTGGACGGTTCAGCATGATATAGTGTGCATTCTGTATGTTGATGATGACGGTCTGGTATTCTGACCCCTGCGACTTATGAATCGTGGATGCATATCCCAGATCCAAAAATTCTAATTCTCCGGCATCATAATCCTTTATCCTGCCATCGCCAAAATCAATCTGGATTTCTGTCTCATTTCCGCTTTGTGATATTTTCTTGATGTAACCAATATCGCCGTTGCTGATATTATCCCTGTTCTTCACCTGCATTACCTTGTCACCATTCCGAAATCTCCGGTTTCCACTGGTAACCTCTGTTCCTGCCGCACTGCCCGGATTTACTGCATCCCGGATCTGTTCGTTCAGGGCATTGACACCTGTTTCTGTCTTCTGCCGGTATGGGGATAACAATGCCACATGGTCTACCCCGTTTTTTGCTGCTTCCTGAAGATACAGCTTCTGGATCAGTCTGGCTGACTCTTTTAAGTCCGCAGACTCCACAAACTGGAAATCCTCTCCGTATTCCAGTGAGGCGATTCCATGACGGATCTGTTTTGCATTGGCCGCAATCCGGCTTCCTTCTTTCTGACGAAACACATGGTCCAGTCTCACAACCGGGATGCATCCGCTTGCAATCAGCTCACCGAGGACTGCCCCCGGCCCCACTGACGGCAGCTGGTCCGCATCCCCGACCAGAACCAGCCGGCTTCCTTTCTTCACTGCCTGGAACAGACTGTCTGCCACATACATATCCAACATGGACACTTCGTCTACCAGTATGAAATCAGCCTCCAGTTCTCCGCCTTCGCCATAACAGCTATCCTCCCCTGCCAACAGGTTCAGTGCTTTATGTACGGTAGATGACGGGAAACCGGTGGACTGCTCCATCCGCCTTGCTGCCCTGCCCGTCGGGGCACAGCAGATAATCCCATGCTTCGGAAACAACTTCTGATAGATATCCAGTATTGCCCTCTGTATCATGGTCTTGCCCGTTCCGGGGCCGCCTGTAATGACACACAGGCTGCTGGTCAGTGCTGTGAAGACAGCCTCTTTCTGCTCCTCTGCAAAGATTAAGCCAAGTTCCTTTTCTTCCGCTGCGATTTCCTGCTCCAGACCGGATACAGCAAAGGATTTTTTCTGTTTTAACATCTCCTTCACACGCTTTGCCAGCCTGTCCTCCGCTTCCGATGGCTTTTTCCGATATACACAATCCTGATACATGACCAGTTTTCCACTGTATACCATTCTGGATGCCCTCACACCAATCATCTGTTCTGTCAGTTCGGGGGTGTCCAGTGTTTTCATGCACACCCTGATAAACTTATCTTTTCCGATACAGAGGTGTCCCTTCCCCTCCTGCTCCTTTAAGGTGTAAAGAATCCCTTCATCCACACGCTCCGGGGAAATTCTGGAGACACCCATGTTCAATGCAATCCTGTCTGCAATCCAGAAGCCAATGCCGTCAATCTCACAGAGACGGTATGGGTGATTCTGTACGATTTCCATTGCCTTATTTCCATACTCCCGGTAAAACTGGACTGCTCTGTTTGCTGTAATTCCATGTGGCGTCAGAAATGCCACCACATCCCTGGCTCCACGGTTTTCCATGTAGGACTGCGTTATCTTTTCCAGTTTTTTACTGCTGATTCCCCTGATTTCCACCAGCCGCTCCGGCTCTTTGTCCAGCACATCCAGTGTTTTCATGCCAAAGGTGTCAAATATCCTTTCTGCCATGACCGGACCAATTCCTTTGATCTGCCCGGAAGACAGATAGGCAACAATGCCCTCTTTCGATGGCACAATCACCTCATCATATTTTTCCACCTCAAACTGGAGTCCGTGGCTGGGGTTATTGCTCCAGTGCCCTTTCATGTCATACCGGAGATTTGCCGCCACGGGAAGGCAGTATCCCACTGCCTTTACTTCCCGGACTGCCTTTCCCGATGTATCCACGACCTTTTCACAGGGACGGTAGAGGGCAACCATGTAACTGCCCACCTCTACCATGCTGGCACTGGATGGATAGATCAGTTTTTGAAATTCACATACCATAACCTGCTCCTTTCCCTTCATCTGTTATGAATCTGACAGGATTCCTGCCTTTTCTGCCTCGGAATGTGCATCATCTGCCAGTCTTGTTACCTGGCATTTCTCACACTCGCGGTCATGCTGCGACCATCGGGAGCCAGCTAATCCGCCAATGTTTGCGCTGTTCTCAGTGCAAACTTGCTGTGTGAATGAACTTTGTTCATTCGCACTTTCACTCTGGCAGAAACGGCACAGCCTGTCTCTTGCATCCAGCAAGCCCGTGTATTCACTTTCAGAAATCATGTTCTCTGTTGTCGGAATCTCTTTTCCTGCCATAAATGAGTGGTTCTCATCGACCTCTATCAGCTCCGCATCGCCATTTTCTTTCCTCACATATTCACATACCTTTTTGTAAATCGGATAGGAAAATGTCAGGATTCTTGCCTTAATAGATATGGCATGTAGGATTTCCCCCTGCATCCCCAGACTGATTCTGTCCCCGCACACCATGAGGATGTCACTTTCTTCCAGCAGGCGAAGCCCGAACTGGAGTGCCAGTGCCCTCTCATTTGGTATGCGGTCACATAACAGCATCGGAAGATACGCATGGGGTGCCCTTGCTACCAGCCCCATCTCTTTTGCCGCATAGTGCATATATGCCCTTGCCCTGTGCATATTTTCCAAAAATTCCTCATCGGTCTTTGCACTGAGGGGCGAACAGATATATGCCCTCGTCCGCTGGTCTTCCTGTTTTATAAACTGATGTTCCAGATACAGTTCCCTTGTTATGAATTGATATTGCTCTTCCTGTCTCATCGCTCTCATTCCTTTCTTTTTGCTGCCATAACACCATGATAGGGGAAGAATGCCTGTTTGAAGCGAACTTGTTCGCCCGGCATTCTTCCGGCATGTAAAGGTTTGCAAATATTTCCTTTACATGCTTTATGCCGGCTCAATCCTTACCTTAACTTTCCTGCTTTCTGAAATTTTCAGTACCTCATCATAAACCGACGGGTACTTCTCCTTCAGTGCTTTGGAATCCGGCCTGCGTGTCTTTCTGGTTACGAAGTCAATCAGGAGTTTGTCACTGGTGGTTGTCAGAACCCCATGCTCATGCTCCTTCATTGCTTCTGCAATCCGCACACTGTGTGCTTCAATCTCCTTTTCCAGTTTTTTAATTTCTGCATTTCTTGTCGTCAGCTCCCCCTGCAGCATGGCAATCTTCCGCAAAGATTTCTCATACTTACCGGAAAATTCCACCGTAGGAAGATTTTTCTGGCTGCTGCCATAGATACGTGCCAGCGATTCCAGTGCCAGTTTCGGCTTCACATCCTGCATGGTGGGCGGCTTGTCATTTTCAAGGCTCCAGATCCATTCCTCCAGTCTTTCAAAAATCATGTCTTCTTTTGCCCTGTCCCGTACAATCTCCGGCATTGCCAGATCGTTGTCCGGGTTATTGCCCCACACTGCCGAAAATGCACCGATATCCACATCTGCCACCGCCAGGTAAAAACGTAGCTGCAGCTCATAATAAAGAGGAATGGCATCTTCAGCCCAGTCCCCCGCTTTATGGTAGGTACAGCTTTTGCATTCCAGAATCCCCGGCTCTCCATCTGACGCACGGGTAAACCGGCGGTCAAAGTTTGCCAGGGCATACGGGTGGTCTGCGTGCTGGTACAGGTTGGTATCCTCTGTTACGGCATTGCCGGATTTCTGCTCATACCAGTAGGCTGCAATCGGCTCCAGTAAATGTCCCATCTGCAACTGGTTTGCATTGCTCTTTTCCGGCGGCTTGATCCTGCCCTTTTTGATAAGCCAGAGTTCCAGCGGCGTTGTCCACGGGGAAACCCCGAAAATGGCCGCCACATCACTGCCGCCCACCGTATAGGGAATGTCCCCCAGCGGGCCATGCATCCGGCATTCCAGCCAGCGGTCATTGTCCATGCCTGCCGTGTCGATTAATATGTTTGGTTTTCCCATCAGTAATCCACTCCTTTCGCAAGGTCGTATTCACTCCAGCGGAGCGATAAAGCCCTTGCCATGTTTTCTTCCACAGTAAGCATCTTTGCCTGTGGCGTGTTCTGTGTTTTGAGAATGTAGGGAATTTCCTGCATTGCCATGAATACATCATGGGCTGTTGCTGCAATCCCGCCATTTGCCATCTCAAACATGGAAATCGCTTCCACTGCTGCTTTTTTTGGCATACTCAGTTTCTTGCACACACGGGTCATGGCGTTGACCGGATAATCCAGTGAAATCTCCATTAATTTCTGGAGTTTTGCCACGGAGTCCCCAAACTGTGCAAACAGCTGGTCCAGTTTGTCCGCAAAATCTGCCACTTCCTTTTTATGCCTGTGGTCAACGGAAATGCAGCTGCCGATATGGATCGGGTGCTGCCCGCCGACTAGTAATGCTGATACCTTTGCCGAAGCAACCCCGGTATCCGAGGTAATGAAACGGATGCCCGGCATCATTTTTGCTGCCATCGCTTTCTGTCCCTGCTCCTCCAGTGTCTTTTTGTAATCTTCCAGCAGTTCTTCTTTCTGTCCCGGCATGCTCCATGACGCACTCACAAGGGAGTGGTCACAGTACCCTGTCCCGAAAACGCTGCCCGGAAAGCGCTCATCCAATTTCTTCTGCAGTGCCTCAAGCAGCCCGTCCACAGGAAGCACGGAATAATCCATCTCGTCCCCGGAATGTACTGCCGCCACTTTCTCATCCCTGAGAAGTAAAAGAGCCTCCGCATCATATAAGCGAAGGCAGGCATTCAGCACACTGGCCAGGTCTGTGCGACTCAGCTTTGGAAGTGCCGTTCCACCGATTTTTGCCCGATCTAACAGGCTTTTGTAGGCTGTCCCTCTTATAGGGTAATACTGATGGTCTACCATCATGGCAAGCCCTAAGTTGTCTGCCGTGTCCTCCAGGGCTTCCTGACTGATTCCCGGTGCAAACAATCCCAGTTTCCCTACAAGGGAAGAACCTTTGTCTAGAGGTGCCACCTCAAGATCACTGATCCTGCTCCGCTGCCACCTGCTGTTTGCTGACTGATCCCTGTGGTAATCAAACATCTGCTCATAGGAATCAAATGTTGTGTAGTAACTGTCCTTACATACATTCTGCATAGTGCATTTCTCCTTTCTTTTGACGGTAATCCGACTTGTTATATAACAAAAGCCAGCGAAACAACCGCTGGCTTATTGTCCAATATTGAATTGTAGAAACAAAAAAAGTGCCATCTGCAATATTTCATGCAAATGACACTGTGAATTTACCTGTTAAACTGTGTCTGTACGAATACAAACTGGATACTGATATAAGAATTATAACAGAAACCGGTTTGACCGTCAATGAAAGAAAAAATTTAATCCGTCTGTGTGTCCTGTTCTGATGACTGCAGTATTCCTTCCTGCATCTTTTTTATTTCCTCAACCGATAATCTAGGACAACATTTCGCTGTTTTTTCAACTGACAACACTCCTGCTTTCAGTATATTGTATGCAACTTCTTTCTCCGCCTCATATCTTTCCATATAATCAAGCAGAATCTGCTTTTCATCCAATTTATATAGCATGACGTAACCTCCTCTTACATATCTGTACGCCTAAATGTCTGACTTAAATGCTTAATATGTTCCCCTGCTATCTTTTGGTCGTAATCCATCAAATTGTTTTCAGGATTAGAAAAAATAGCTTGTTTATTATTAAAATCCCAAAATGAATGATTTGCCTGTTTATGCATCAAAACCCTGCTGTTTACAAATTTAATTGCGCGCGAATGGCTATTGAATATCGTATAATTAACACCACCCGGTGCCAAATAACTTTTATATGCAATTCCATCCACACCGGTTTTTCTTAAATAATCGGATAAAATCTGAGTAGCACGGTATATTTTTTCGCTTTTTACAGGCAATGTATATTGTGCCATTAACAATGAAAAAAATATTCCTAAACTCATATTATGTAATACCGTATCTTCATGCTGAAATGACTTATCTGTAGAAAAATCAATAATGCTCATATTCTTATTTGTTTCAAATGTGGCTAATGACAATAAGTCTCCATAACCTGATTTTACTTCCATACAAGCGGTTTCTTGATTTGAGGCAACATATAGATACGAAGCACCAGCTATATTATTTCTACCATTACCACTTATACCGATAAGCGGCTCTCTGGAATTTACTTCATTATATCCTGTAAATAACCCTTTTTCCGTTTTTCCTACTCCAGAATCAGGATTATTATCATCCTCTACCTCTATAATTCTTGCCCGAAACAGTTCCGTTCCCTGTTTTAATTCTGTAAAAAACTGATTCTTTTCTTTATCTAATACAATTTCATCCAATAAATGATAAATCTTCTGACACTCTTTAATTAATTTTTCATTTGAATCTATCGCTTCCATAAATGCATAAAATTCGTTTCTGGCATTTACTGAATATCCCAAATTTTCCATATCCTCAACAAATCTTTGCAACTCATCCATAAATTTTAATAACAGCCTCCTCTAACAAATTGTATATAATTTTCTTTTCCTAAAATCTTCATTTCAATTAACCAACATACATCTATGTTTTATCTAAGATGCCCATTATAAAAATATGCATAAGAAAGGCATCCTTCTAAAGCATCTTCAGGTTTCTTAGCCATTTCGATAATATGATTCATATTGTCTTTAGCTTCCTTTGAAAATTGTGGGTTATTTTTAATAATGTTCTTCATCAGTTCCTTGTAAAACTTTTCTGCTGCCTTTTCATCCGTCTTATTATCCATAATCCTGCCTCCATTATCTTATATAAATAGCAAAGGACTCAAGACTCAAATCTATGAGCCAAGAGTCCCCGCCAATTACATGTTATACCTGACTGATTTCCATTTTGTCCTGCAACATCATATGGTACATTTCCCGATGTTCTTCTGGCACTTTCAATGCATTCATACATTCTTCCTCAGATAATCCCAAACTATCCATCAGATTCATAATATCCGTAATAATCGTCCTGTCTACTATTCCCTGTGAAAGATTACACATTTCCATCGCCTCTCTTTCCATTGTTTTTGTCATTGCAACATCAAACTCTGCTTTTAATATCTTTTTCTTGTCTCCCGGCAATACCCTATCTGACAAAAGAACATCCAGCATTCTCAAAAGCCCCTCATATTTTTCATCACCAGGACCTCCCAGACAGACCGCAATAACCGAAAGCATATCATAATTTTCTTCCTTCTCTGTCACACTGCCAACAAGGTTCTGCTCTTTCCATAGAATAAGCAGTAATCGTGTTTTTACGGTATTTAGGCGGATTAAAACATATCCAAATACTGTAAACTTTTTTTAGTTTCTCATAACCTGAATCCGAAGTTTCCGTTCCATACTGGCTGGAAATCATTCTGCTACAATAATATATGCCCCGTTTAACAAGCGGATATCCAGGATAAAAATCCTTTTGGCTCTCCACATTAATAATCATCTGAATCATTTCATCGTCTTTCGGGGACAGCACTCGAAAATAAATGTCATATGTTATAGGTTTTTCTTTCATGCCAACATCTTCTTTGCCTATCCCATCAATAAACTCCGCTGATTCATCCCGGTGTACAGCAACTTCATGAACTTTCGGTTTTTCATCGAGATATTTTTCTTCAATATCTTTTATCGGACAATCATGAAACTCCTTCACACACGTCTTCAGAATACGGGCTAAAATCTGTCTATTAATTAAAAGATTTCGGCAATACGCATCATACGACGCATTCTGTCCTGCCGTATCAAGCTTTTTTGCCAATGTATTTTCTACCTCCAATGGTCTCCTCCTTTTGCATTCCTTAACTTTATCATACCATAGCCACTTAAAAATATCTACTGAATTTTTACTTATGGGAAAGGCACCGTCCAGAACGGATGGCACCTCTCCCTATTATTATGCAGCACTCCGTTTCAGTTTCCACATCCCACGTCCGGCATGTTCAAACTGTTTCGGGTTGCACTGCAGTGTCTGGCGGATTTTCTCCCGCCACCACTGATTTTCTTTTGCTTTCCTATGTGACGCAATCTGCTGATACAGATACGAAAGCGGTACTGCCTCCTTGCAAGACTCCATGACGGCAGCTACTACATCCCGCCATGTCGCCTCCGGCAGATCCCTCATGTCACATTCCTTTTTTTCTGTGACCAATATTGGCACAATAAGCCCGGCATCTTTCCGCACAATCATCACATACTCATGCAGGATGGGAATAAACCTTCCGCTGTATGTAATACTGTCAGAAAAACAGTTATGCTGTACCTTGATAATGATATTCTCCAGCGTCCCCGGTTTGGCAATCTCTGA
>JAGASC010000061.1 GCA_017621905.1 Roseburia sp. | reverse complement strand
CGCCTGATCGCTCTCATGTACCAGGGAAAGATACTGGTTCACATCCGGATAATCAACACCAAGCATCCGGATTTCCTCCTTAAAATTATCATATTTTTCTGTGTAGCCGCCGTGGTTCTGCATGGAAATACTCATGATGAACAAGTCCTCACTCTTCCCGCGGTTCTCATACCGTTCAATAATATTTTCATACAGCTCCTGATCGGTAATATATTCCCGGAGCACCTGGGTCTGGTCAAAATCATCAATAAAATACATTTCATCAAAGCCCATATCCGGATACACTGAATTACGGCTCCAGCCCGTTTCATAATACGGGTGCATAGCCACACAGGTATATCCCTCATTCTTGAGGTTCGACACAATCGATGTAGGCGTATCCGAAATATACTGCTGATATACCACAGACCCGCTGGGCAAAAATGCCATAGAATTTCCCGTCATAAACTCCCACTCGGAATTTGGCGTCTTAGCTCCAAACACAGAGGAGAGTGCATGACCCTTTACCGTATTTTCCGTCAAAGAATCGTAAAACGGTGTCAGTTCCTGATTGGTGCTGAATTCTCCCACCACGCTTAAATCCGCATAGGATTCGCTCATAACCACAATTATGGTAGGTTTCTCCTCCAATCCCCCGGCAAATGTACCGTCATTTACCAGATCCCCTTTGGCGACTTCCTGCCGCTGATTTTCCTCCGTCTCTTTGCCATCTGCATATCGCTCCTCCAACGCCGCTACAGCCTCTTCGGAATAGCCCTCCGGCTCTCCGATAAAGCAGTCCCGGATGCTCAGCACAAAGTTGAGGATATATCCATTCCGATAGCTCCCCTTCTGCTCCCAGGTTTCCGTCACATAGCTTTCTGTCTTCTCGCTAATCTGAATACTACACAAAATTGCCAACGCAAGCGTAACTGCCGCCACCGGAATCCTTCTCACAAATGCAATCTGCAATTTACGCACCACTGCGATATACAAGGTGGAAAGCAGCAGCACATACCCCGCCCGGTCATCCAGCACAAATTCATAATTCCCCGCCACGGAAAGTCCCGTCTGTATGGATTTCAAGTCGCTGAAAATAAATTCATTTCCCCGGAACAGATAAACAAAATAATTGATGCCCGCTAAAATCATCAGAAAAACATAGGAAATAATGCAGGTCCTGTCCAGACGGTTCGTAAATGTCTGGACCACAAGAAATACCACCAGGCAGCACAGAATATTGAGCCGCATTTTCTCATCCGAGATTTTGGCACGAAGTTCCTCATCCAAAAGGAGGTACTGCACGTGATAAGCAGTAAAAATGCTGCTTAACCCCAACGTCAGCGCCGTCCACAGCCAGGACAGTTTTTGATTTGGTTCTACTATAATGCTTTTAATCAAAAAATACAGGCCCCCAAAACATACAAGTGCCCAAATGGAAACCCCTGTGTTAAAACATAATACGGCGGCCAGAATCATAGCTACGACGAGGCGGCCTAAGTTTCCTTTATCGAAGTATAATTGTATTCTCATTTTATTTTCCCTTTATGTGTGTACGGATATTTGCGCATGAAACGTCACTAATATTTTACATATGTTTTACATCATACTATCTTATCAGTTCGGGGAAATTTGTCAATTTGATGAAGGTTAAAATTTTCTTAAAGTTTTCGGAAGACAGACATGAATAAAAGACCGCCCTACGCCAATAGGAACGGTCTTGCTTTGGAAATCTATACAAAAAATTCCCGAATCTGTTCTTCTATTATTTTCATTAATCTCGTTCTGGCTTCCACACTGGCCCATGCAATATGCGGTGTAATGATCAACCGCTCGCTGTCCTTCATCTCCCGTAATGGATTATCCGGACTCATAGGCTCTGCGCTCAGTACATCCAGTCCTGCCGCTGCAATAACATTTTGCTTTAAAGCATCTGCCAGATCCTGTTCCACCACAATAGGCCCCCGGCCCAGATTTAAGAAAATCGCCGACTTCTTCATCTTAGAAAATGCCGCAAAATTCATCAATCCTTCGGTATTTTCATCTAACGGTGCATGTACCGATACCACATCCGACTCCTGCAGCAGTGTATCAAAATCCACGCGTTCATAATCCGGCTGGCTGTTCTTTCCTGAGGTGGAATAATAAATCACACGGCAGCCAAAAAGTTTTGCCAGGTCTGCCACACGCCTGCCAATGGCGCCAAGTCCAATAATCCCCCAGGTTTTGCCGCTCAGCTCGTGAAACACATTAGAAAAATGCGTAAAGGTGGTATCGCCCACATATTTCTCTGTCTTCACATAGGCATCATAATAAGGAAGTTTCTCCAACAGATAGAACAGCAGCGCAAAGGTGTGCTGTGCCACAGTTTCCGTGGAATACCCGGCTACATTTCTCCATGCAATTCCCCGCTCGGCCAGGTATTCCTTATCCAGATTATTGGTACCGGTAGCCGTCACACAGACCAGCTTTAACTGTTTTGCCTCTCCAATGGTCTGTTCGTTGACCGGCACTTTATTGAGCACCAAAACATCCGCGTCCTTTGTTCTCTCCCGCGCCTCTTCGGGCGTGGAATAACCATACTTTACTACCTCACCCAGCTTGTCATAACCGGATAAATCAATGTCTTCACCGATGGTCTTTGCATCCAAAAATACTATTTTCACTTACTGTACCTCTTCCTTCTGGGGCATAATATCACTTTCCACCACATACATGGTAACACCCCGGATTTCTTTTACCTTTACAATCGTGCCGGCCTCGAAGGTCTTTCCTTCCTCATAGGCCCTGGCTGTCCATTCCAGCCCTTTGAATACCGCTGTACCGGTTCCTTTTATGTTGTCCACGGCTTCTGTCAGACAGACATTCTGCTCCACAGCCACCTCATAGTTGGTCTTTACCAGGCGCGGTTTTAAGTATTTCATCGCCCAGGGTCTGGTAAAACATAACAACACCACAGACACCGCCACAAATATAATAATCTGCCACACCAGATCCAGTCCCAGCGCAGCACAGAGCAGCGCAACAAGCGCACCTCCCGCAAACCAGATGGACGTCAGGCTCACAGTGACCATCTCAATCACTGCAAAAAGAACAACCAATACAATCCAGAAAATCGCTTCCATAATATGTCCTCCTATCCTATTTCATGCTTTCCATTCTGTTTTCATTTTTACATCTATGCAGTATCCTCATAAATACAACTGCAAGCCCATTATACTATAATTTTCACAAAAATCATACTCCCACTATCCCTTTTCGTTACTTCTCAATCATTTCGATCGATATATCGTTACCTCTTGTGGCAATTTTCGCATAGCTGCCGCAAATCACCGGCATCATCGGCGGCAAGTGGCCGAAGTCCACATCCATGATCACCGGTACCTGATACTCCGCCAGCAAATCACACACTGCCCGATACTGGTCCAACCCCATCATCTCCTGCCCAAACACCAGCGGCCGGCCAACCAGAACTCCTTTTACATGCGAGAACCAGCCTGCATGCTTCATCTGCCAGATAGCGCGACGAATTGCCATAACATTCAAATCACAAGCTTCCAGGAACCAGATGATACCATCCCCACTGTAGCGCTCAGCAAATTCAGGCACCCGGTCAAACTCCGTTCCAAGCAAGTTGACCAGACAATCCAAGCAGCCACCAATGAGGCGGCCTTCCATATATACCTGTGTATCTGCTGCAGACACCTCCCGAAGTATTCCCTTACCGGTAGCCGCACACTTTTCCGGTAAAAAAATACGTATCCTGCGTTCCTCAGTCACATTGTATGGCAAAAGCGGATGCTCCTCGTCTTTTAAACCTTCCTTCTCCCAAAGCCCATATCCGCTTACCGTATGTATCTCCCCCCGCAGCAACCGATAGGCATCAGAAATGCTCTCGTGCCATGGTTCCATACCAAACGCCGCAGCACAAGGTCCATAAATAGCCGCTGTATCACATAGCGTTGCCAACAAAAAAGTCATATTCGTATTATCCGAAAATCCCATATACCACTTTGGCTCCGCATCCCGGATCCGAGCAAAATCCACATGGGATATAGTCTCACACATCAACTCTCCGCCACCACAGGAAATCAACACATCATTTCCCTTGCGGCAATAGTATTCCGTCAATTCTTCCCCGCAGGCTTCCGGTGTATTGCTGATGCCAATTCCTTTCCCCTCATAACAGTTTGGGCCAATATCCAGTTTATGACCAAGCCCTTTCAATTTTTTCTGTGCATTTTCAAATGCCGTCCGATACGGCTCAATATTGCAGCCAAAAGATGGCGCCACAAAACCAATGGTCCCATGCTCTGGCAAATGTTTCGGATATCTCATATTTTCCTCATTTCCTATAAAAATTTTATAAATTTATCTTACGACAGAAAGAAAGTTCTTGCAATCTTTTTCTTTCGCGTTATAATAAGAATATATCTACGCAGACATAGTATATCGGTAGTACATCAGCTTCCCAAGCTGAGGAGGCGGGTTCGATTCCCGTTGTCTGCTTGTCAAAAAACCCCAGTATTTTCAAGAATGCCTTGATTTTACCGGGGTTTTCCTATTTGTATTCTTGCCAGGATTGTAATTTCCACGCCCAAAAGGTACACAAAATGCAACACGTGCTGACATAGCTTTTAAAAGGTACCTCCTCTATTTTTTACATATATTTCTGCAGTTGCCGGAACTGCGCATGCTTTGAGACCGGGTACTTATACAGCAGCAGTGATATCCCGTACTGCGCAAAGGCCCCCGCCACAATCTCCAACAGCCCGATTACTGCTGCCGCCTGCAGGGAAATACTCAGCGGCCGCTCAAAAATAACAAAAATAATATTGTAGGCCATCGTGCCTCCCAGATACAACACCAGAAAAAGTACAGTAGATACAACCATAAACTTATATGCAGCTCCACAGTATAGCATCATAAGAAATGTCGAAGCTCCCACTAACAACAGTTCTCCGCTCATCCTGGAAAGCTCCGCTGCATCCGCACTTGCACTTCCCGGCAGTCGCAGCAGCAGTACAATCAAATATCCGGCCACAAAGCACACAAGCCCCATCATTGCGGGCACCCAGGTCTGCAGTGCCTTTTTCCAGGGGGATGCCTGAACCATCTGAGAACCAGGAAGGGACTGAATCAACTGTACCGGCCACATCCCCATTAATATAATAAAAAATCCGCCCATGGATCCCAGGTTTCCTTTCCGCAGACACGTCACAATTCCAAACACGGTAAAAAGCACCATAAACACCACTGACTGCCTGATTCCGAACGTATATCCCAACATTTTAATACTCTTTTTTATCCGCTCTGTCATAATAGCTCTCCCTCACTCTCCACATAATCAGCTTTACTCCCATCACACTGACCGCTGCCGCCAAAATCACCAGCAGCACCAGCATAACATATTTCCAGGCCGCCACCAATGCAAATCCTCCCACCAACAGAATACTTGCCAGGGAAGCCGTTCCTGTATTGATCAGCACACTGTCGAAAAATCTTGTAATGCTAAGCGCCGCCACTATCACAAAATATGCCATCAGCAACATATCCACATATATAATCAGCTCTCCCACATCGGAAAATCCTCTGCCATTTCGCAGCGAAAAAAACGCCCAACCCGCAATAAAAATAATCATACCTTCCAGGAACTGCCTTGCCATATTTACACCAAGAGCATTTTCCACGATTGGCATGCCTCTCTTAGAAGTCTTCACGTATTCCCATTGTTTTCCGCCCGCAACGGCCATACCGCCAAACACCCAGTTATCCGAAATAATTTCAACCATGACCCATATCATCACGTTAATATATCCTGTCATAAATAAATCTATCGGTTCTATCAGCCACTGTAATCCTATGGTTCCTGCCGGCACCATCAAAAACATCAGCCACCGGTAAAACACAGGCGTAAAAATAAGATAACTTTTTATTTTTCTTATCATAAATTTCCTCCGTCCTACCCAAAATATAGCTTTGTGTTGGCCTTCATCACTGCTACGCTGATCTGTGAAAGGGACGGTCTCTCCACAGAAATGTCCATTCCCGCCAATTTATCCAAATTTTCTGCCAGACAAATGCCTTCAAATCCATAAGAATTTCCGCTGAAACTATAGAGGACTTTCTTTGCAGCCTCCGCGTCCTTCCTTTCACCCTTGACCAGCACATATTTTTCCTTCAAATCCTCCACAAAGCCTTCTTCCACGATACTGCCGTTTTCCATAATCATGCAGTAATCCGTCACATTTTCCATATCAGAAATATTGTGGGTGGAGAAAAACACTGTGTGTTCCCCCTGTCCGGCTGCAAGGTAATCTCTTATTATCTCACAGAGCTTATCACGCATCAGCGGATCCAGCGGAGAAGCCGGTTCATCCATCAGAAGGCACTCGGTTTCCCTGGAAAGCACTGCTGCCAGCGTCAGCTTCATTCGGTTTCCATCCGAAAGTCCGGAGACCTTCTTTAAGCCATCTCCATCACCAATCCCAAGCTCTCCGCAAAGCTGCTCATAACGCTTCGCGTCAAAGGTGTCAAACAGCAGTCCGCTGATTTCCTTTACCTGCGTAATGTTCCAGTTTGGGAGAAAATAGCAGCCCGGTCCGGTGTAGCCCAACCGTTCCTTTACCTTTTCCACATCAGGCTCCTGCTCATCAAAATAACGGATATCTCCCTTAAAATCCAGCCGTATCCCTGCCAGAATATTAAGAAATGTGGACTTTCCCGCCCCGTTCTCTCCAATCAGGGCCGTGGCAAATCCCTTGGGAATCCGACACTGGGGAATATCCAATGTAAAGCCCTTATATTTCTTCTTTATGTTTGTTGCGATAATTGCACTCTGCATTTCCATTTACTCTATTCCTCCTGTTTTTCTTTCTCATCTGGCATTCCCGCCAGTTTTTCCGTATATCCTTTCCTATACTTCCTCCGGCATCTTGGCCAGCATTTTCAATGTCTCCACCAATTCCTGCTCTGTCATTCCTGCAATCTTTGCCGCCTGCAAAGCTTCCAT
>JAGASC010000060.1 GCA_017621905.1 Roseburia sp. | reverse complement strand
CACCGCAGATACCTGCTCTTCTGCTGCAGGCACTTCTGCTGCGACCACAGCAGGTACAGGAACACCGTTCGCTGCGAGAATTTCCGTTTTCAGCTTCTCACGCAGTTCCCGCTCCAGCCTCTCGCGTTCATTCTTACGAGCTTCCTCCATCTTTTTCTTTTCGTCTTCCACCAAATCTTCTGTCCTGCCTCGCTCCTGCTCATACAACAGTTTATTTTTAATATTATTGTATTCAAACAGAACACGGAAGAACTGAATCAGGTGATACAGGAAAAAGATTGCGACAGGAACCACGACTACAAGAAGGAATCCGGTAGATGTCTGTAAATAATCAAAGACTTTACCCACTCCTCCAAGCTTTTTGCCATTGTACTTACCGACAATTTCAGACTCATGAACCGTCAAAGCATCGGCAATTGTGTTGTTATCACCTTGTGTCTCGAAAATCAAATAACCACCGCCATCGTATATCTGGACAATTCTATGCGTATTCAGCACACGCTGTCCATCAATGACAGTCCAATAAGTTATGATGTCACCTATTTCCAGTTCACTGCTGTCTTTCACAGCGGAGTCAAAAATCAAATCACCCGGCTCTAAGGTCGGATACATGGATTTTGTCTGAATAGAGAATACCCTGATACCAAAAATACTCGGTACTCCATTCCCAGAGGTACTTACGAAGGATACATAGGTACACACTGCCGCCAAAATAATTGCAATGACAAGAATCACGTTGATCACTGTATTTGCAATGCGCTTCGCCTGACTAGGCTCAGGCATGATTTCTTCCAAATTATTCTCTACGGGCTCCTCACCAATTTTCTTAAACATGAAACTTCTCCTTTTGTGGTTGATTACTACTACTTATCTTCCCGGAATATCTACCAGTCCGGACTGGCCGCCATATTCTGTACTAAATTGTACATTGGCAATAATCTGAGCTTCATCAATCAGATTGGTACAATCCACATCCTGTCCCTCCAGCCAGATATAAAGGTCGATTCTGACCATACTGCCTGCGTCCAGTGAAAAAAGATAGGGATCCGATGTAAATTTCCCCAGACTCTTAATCGTTACATCCTGCTGAACCGGATAAGCCTCACTCCAGCTTGATGCCGTCTGGGAAATCAAATATGCATCACCTTCATAAATGCCGCCATCCACACTTTCCGTGATGACTTCTCCCTCGATATTTTCATCGATATGCACATCACAGTTCGGTTCATAAATATAAAACTCTGATTCCTTGAATTCCCTGCCGGTAAACTCATCCACCGGAGTAATGCGAAACCCAATACGAATCGCTGTCTCTGCCCCCATACCTCCATCTTCATGGAGAATCGTCTGCTCATTCCAGACAGGCATTCCTATCACATAGGTTCCTGCCGTATTCACACCTTCATTTACCTCTACCGCCTCTCCAAGATAAACGGATACTGCCGCATCTGAACGTGCGTAAAAGGTTCCCTTGACATAATAAGCATGCATATCACTACGATTGGCATTTTGCTCATCTGTCAGGAGTGTAAATTTGTTTTCGATGGTCCTGCCATCACTTCCGTAGGAGGCTGTCACAAACGCCCCCTGTCTTGCCGACCAGCTTGCCGGCTGTAATATGGTATCTTCACCAATAAGCTTTTGAAAATCTATAACCTGGCCCCATTCTTCATCTCTCGCATCATAGGTTTCTGCCAGTTCTATCCCTACACCGGCTGAAACATTCAGTTCCATGCTACTGACACGCGGTGTCTGACTTATGGAGAACCAGGTATAACTCGCTGCCACCAGCAAAATCAGCAAAGCGAGCAAAATATAAATATATATAATCGTTCGGCGTCTTTGCCTTTGCTCCACAGTCAACTCTTTCAAACCGGAAGTTCCTTTCTTTTTTACTCTTATCTTCAATAATAGTGATTGTAAATGATAGGGCTCTTTAAACAACTTATTCCATCCCTCCCGGCGGGTGCCGGGAAGGATGGAGTGTTATAATGACATATCATCAGTGCTATTTTACCTATTCGCCGGCATCTGGTTCGGACTCACCGGTATCATCAGATGGTACATTGGTACTTGTTACTTTCAATACCAGCTCATAGTTATAAGCAGTCAGTCTCGTATAAGTTTCACTGCTATCTGCTTTATAGTAAAGCTCTCCATTGGCTGAATTTGTATAAATGCTGTAACCCTCTTTCACAGTTGCATTATAGATACCATAGCTTATCTCTGCTCCTGCTGACGCTTTCAATGTATAGCTCACTTCTGTATCTGTTCCTGTAGAACCGCCTTCTCTCATACCTGTATTTTCCATCGGAGCAAGTGTTGCGCTGCTACTAAACTGCAGATTCATATGACCAGTCATAGAAGAATTTGCATTGGCTACCATTGTATTGTCTACAATATCACCATCTAAATAAACGATTACAGAAACCTTCATTGCCTTATTCTGGGTAAGTGATGTGATTGTAGCCTGATCCGCCTGTTTCTCCTTTAATGTAATCGTACTTCCTTTATCTGCCGTTGTTGTCACCGTGTAATCATACAAGTACAATCCTGCTTTATATCCCGTTACAGCATCTCCATTCTTGATTGCCTCAACAGAGTCTCCTTCTTCATAAGATGCAATGCCAGTACTATTATCAACCTCTCTTGTAATATCCAATGCACCGATAGCCAACAGGTCTGCACCTGTCTCTGTCGGCGATACAAATGCTACACGAATCGCACTCATCAGTGCCAGCACTTCCTCTGCAGAGAAAGTTGCAACGGCTGTAGATTCAAACTGCATATAGCTTCCTGATCCCTGTGTATTTAATTCAGAATCTGTCTCATCTGAATACACGCGGTTGACTGCCGCTGTCTGTAACTGCAAGTCGGAGATTGCCGCATTGGTACGGAAGCCGAAATCTAACATGTAGCCATAGGTATTGGAAATATTAGAGCTTGCCGCCTGTTCATCATCCGTTGGCGCAGAGTCAATGTCGATATTCGATAACAGTGGAATTTTTGTGTCTCCGACTTTATCATTTGTCGTTGTTGTTGTCGTTTTATTTCCATCTGCATCCGTAGTGGTAGTAGCCTTTGTTTTGCAGTTGGTGCTCATTTCGATTGGCGCATCTACATTTATGCCATTATATTCTACATGAACAGTCAGACCGCTTACCGTATAGTCCCCTGTCAGCTTGGCAAGATCTGCATAAACACCAGAGCCATCCAGCATCACTATACTCAACTTCTGGTTTTTCGTATATTCATCAATAACCGCTTGTATATCATCACTTCCGAGGTCTGTTTTTCCCGCGATCTGTACATTGGCTTTGTCAATGATATATCTTAATACCTTAGAAATCTGATCCCACGTATAACTTCCTGTAGTCGCATCTGCATCAACATCATCCAAATTAGCATTTATCGCATCTAATGCTGCTAAAGCTGCCGAAATATTTTCATTTAAAATGCTGTACTGGTCGATGGAATCTAAAAATCCACTCGGAATTATTACGTTATCAATCGCCTTTAATTCAGAATCATCTTCTGCAGCCAATACTGCATTTTTTAATTCTGCTACATCTTCATCTTCCAATGTTTCCGTCTGCGCTCCACTTAAGCTGTATGCTAACACTGCATATTTTATTGCAGTAAATGCAGATTCACTGGCTGTATTCAGTGAGGTTAAAACTGCCTTTAAGGCTTTTAACTGTCCGTCATTAAATTTTGTATCTTTGTTTGTCGCATAAGCTACCAGAATGTTTGCCAGCGTCTGTCCATTTGCTACCAAAGAGGTGGTTGCTGCATTCTTCGCAGTACTGATACTAGTGGTGATCCCTGCTTTCGCTTCACGATAAGTGCCCAGTCTCGCAGATACATCTGTTGTCGTACCGATAACACGCACTCCTGCATGATTAATATCATAAACAAAGTTATCCGTCGTAGAATCATAGCTTCCTGTATAAGTCTTGGTCTCCACATCCTTCACACGTCCGTCAGAGCCATAGGAGGGCGCCTTTAAGATTGTTGTACCGATGGTATCTCCTGCGGTTGATATATTTAAACGTGCCGGGGAAAGAACGATATTTTCAAGTCCATAACTGTCAGATAAATCTACCAGGTTACCCCATTTTGTATTGGATACGGTCACATCCTTTGTAGCCGCTACGGAATCTCCTACCTCTGAAATAACGCCAAGATCATCTTCCTCGCTGTAGTAAGAGCCTACATATTTCCCATCTTCAAAAGCGCCTGTCAGAAGCATCATTTCCAAGTTACCGTTGGCACCGATGTTGGTGGTAATTCCTGTCACTTCCGGTGCCGTTGATAAAGTGAACCATGCATAGGTTGAACTTATCAGCATAATAGAAGATACCAGCAACATAGACACTGCAGCCATCATCTTTTGACGAATACCGGCAGGCATTTGAACTTTTTTCCGTTTATTTTCGGTTTGTCTCATCTCAAATTCTCCTTTCGATATTATTGTGCATTGCCTTCAATCAAGGCATTATTCTGTGCAGGCTTTAATGTAACATCTGTACTGAACTGCAGATTTAAGGTGGACTGCATCAATGCATCATTGATTTTTGTTGCTAAAACACTGGAGTTTTTAATCATTGTTCCATCCAGCCATACAACCGCTGTCACCTGTGCTGCCGTATTTTTCTGTAAGCTATTTAAAATCACACCTTTATTTTCTTCCTTTAAATAGGTCACTTTTCCATCCTCATCTACTGAAGTCATATAAAGCGGCACCTTTATCTCTGTAGCACCTTTTTGAATTTCTTCTATATCCAGTCTGGCTGTACCAAGAATGACTGGTTCGATGCTCTCGCCTTCGCCTTCTTCAACTGTATCGCTCAGACCATAATTCTGGATAAAGGTCACACGGATTGCCTGCATTAAACTGGTCATATCAATGGAACTTCCCTGTGTATTAAAACTCATATAACTTCCCTGTCCCAAGGTTTCCGTATTTGTAGAGGCTGTTTCTCCATTGTAGATACGCTGAATACCTTCGGTCTGTAACAAAAGCTTTCCTGATGTCGCTGTTTCGCCGTCAGAAGCGGTCGTTCCAGTATTTAAACGAAATGCCAGATCAATAGCATAAGCATAGGCATTGTCAAGCTCAGAACCTGCAGCCGATAACTCGCCGATAGCACGGACGCCATAACCTGTACTGCTGAATTTTTTACTTTCATCACTGTATGCAAGAATCCCTATATTCTCTGTATCAAGCTTTTCTACACGTCCGTCATAGCCAAATACCGGAATTGCCAAAGGTTTTGTTGTATCCTCTAATTTTGTATAATCATAGACCTTAGCATCTTCTGTTTCGCTCGTTACCTTATAGTTTAATGAAACCGGATTTAAGGTCACATTCTTTAACCCATAAACATCTGTTCCATCCGCAGCAGTCATGGTGATCACGTTTCCCCATGTGTTATTTGCTGTAATCAATTCCACCGTTCCGCCATTTGCACTGCTTGAAAAGCCTGAACTAATACTGCCCAACAATCCATCCTCTGGCATCAACGCAATCTCCAAACTTCCGTTACCTGCCACGGTCGTAGAAATGTTCTTCACTTCCGGTGCTGTAGACAGCGTAAACCAGGCATAGGTGGAGCTGATCATCATAATGCATGACACCAGCAACATACATGTCGCTGCCATTAGCTTATTCCGGATTCCGGCAGGCATCGACACTTTCTTTTTTGATTTTGCCATTTTCTTACTCCTTTCGAGACTCTCTCTTGTTCTGCGGTTAAACTCCCGCCTGAGTTATATGTAAAAATGTATAGAAACATGTTCTACCTTTTTTATTATAACATACGGTTACTTTCTAATATCCAGGTAAGTTCTTCCAGCTTCTTTACTTGAATTCCAACCCGCTGAATATTTGTTTAAAGAACTTCTTAAGGCCGCCCTCTTCCTCAACATCCTCGCCGACCAGCCGGAAATTCATTTCCACACCCAATCGTCCGCCAATCAATTCATCGGTGGCCGACTCATCGTCACCTTCCAGATACATGACCACCGTGTATTTGTGGACATCCATCGGCGCGACCTCGGTCTGTGTCCCGGCGGCAATCTGTGTATCAGACAGGAACTTATCCGGTATCACCCGCCAGTAGGTTCTGTTGCCCTGCGTGGCTACCACTTCAAACTGATCGCTGTCCGGTGCCAGATCCATAATCGGAAGACTCAGATACCCCTGGGTATTATTCCCAAAGGCCGGAAGTGCTTCCTCTTCCCCGGTTTCCAGGTTTGCCTTGGCATGGATGCGCATCTCTCCGTCTTCAAACACAATCACCCAGACCGCTTCGGAAAGTCCCAACGTTTCCGCGTTGATATCCAGCGTCCAGTTATAGCCAACTGTGCTCTCCCCTTCATTTCTGATATAGTAGGTATAAGCAAAGTAGTTGTCATTGTGTTCTCCGTCAATCTCGTCCACATCCAGTGGCAGCTGACTGATGGAAATGCACGGCGCTTCATCTGCCGGGTTTGCAAAAAGCTGTGTGGTCGGATTTTCAAATCCCACCGAATCGCTTAAGGTAAAGCCTTCTTTAAACATGTCGGCAGACATGTTGATGGTATAATGGCCTCTCATGTACTGAACCGTGGAGAAAATAAACAGTGTCAGCAGTAGCGTTAGTAACAATCCAATTAAAAGCCCGAGCCAGTGACCAAAAAACCACGCCAGGAATCCGTGTCTCTTATCAAAATACAGGCCCAGCGCTCCCGCGGTAAGTTCAAATTCCCGCTTGCTTTTGATTCCTCTGGCTTTCATTTCTTTGCGGAGTTTTTTACGTCCCGCCTTAATCGCCTTTACTTCATCTCTGGAAAGAACGACATTCGCGCGCTTTCGTTTGAAAATTCGCCGCTGTGCTTTCTCCTCCACGATTATCTTCGGAGGCTTATCCAATTTGTAATCATCAAATTCCGATGCCAAAATTTAATCCTCCTACTCTTAACTATTCATACTTCATCAGATACTGAATCAGCTCATCTTCCGTGAGCTGTCCATCCCCGACTGGCCAGTCGATTACGGTAATGCCGTGCCGCTGCAATTCCTGCACGTTTTCCTTGGCTTCCGTAAAAGCATTGGAATCCTTCGCGATTCTTACATGGGTAAACCCAATCTCGCGCAGCAGCTCCACCGGAATATCTTCCGGATGGTAGTCATCCACCATCAGAACCACCCCTTGTTCGATGTATTCCGTCAAACGCGGGTACACCGCACGATCCTCTCTGATCAGGCGTTCCGGCACCGTCAGCACTAATTTCTTTGAATCAATCTGCGTATCCTCATAGAATTTTGCCAACTGCTCCGATTGGTCCGGTCCCCGGAAAAATTCCGAAAACACCGGGATCAGTACCCCGCCTGTGGGCAGATCACAATTTTTCATTCGTGCCAGGGCATCTGCCGCTTCGTAAAGCAGATATATGCTTATATCCTTGATCAGTCCGGTACGCATCAGAAGCTGTTCCGCTTCCTCATAGGTTTCTTTTTCCTCTCCGGCTGCCCCTTCCTTCTCTTTCTCCAAAACACCCCCAAACCATGGGACCGCTTCAAAATAGAAGGTTGACATATCCGTTCCTGCCACGATCTGCCGGTATTTCAGTCCGAAGGGCCGCTCCGGCCTTTTGTCTACCAGAGGAATTGTTTTTGGCATGATTCTGGTATATTGGATATATTTCTTATAGACATTCCTCAGCTCCGTCTGATGTTCTCTTACTACCTCGATCAGATTGTGGGAGAAAGCTTTGTCCTCCTCTGCCAGCAGAATGTCAATTGTCTCCTCAAAGGGATTTTCGGTTTTCCGTTCGCATATCAAACGGTCCATCTCTTTGGCAAGCCCTACAATCTGAGCAATCAGACTGATTTCTTTCCCCGCATATCCATAGGGCAGTCCGCTGCCATCCCAGCGCTCCATGTGAAATTCACAGGCTTCTCGGATCATCTTATTTGGAATGGAGATGTCGCCTCCGCGCTCTCCCTGAAGTCTTGCTACCAGTTCTTTTCCTTCTACCGTATATGCGCAATACCGGCTCTTTTCCTCATCGGTAAAATCTTCCCGCCAGGGCGGGTATCGCTGGGGATCCAGTGCCTTTCCGATCTGATGATAAAATCCACATTTATATGCAACCTCTGCATAAACTTCATTCATGTAGACCGGTGTATCACGGTCTGTGATATAAGCGGATGATTTGCAAACTCCGTCAAACAGTACCTGCGTATAATCTGCCACACGCACCGAGTGCTGTCTCATGACGGGTGTCAGTCCACGGAAGGCTTCGTCCCAGGTCTTAAATTTTCTTTGTCTCAAAATTTCTTTCATCGACTGCGTTTTCCATCACCCCTTTCTCTAGTCATCGTCTTCTTCAATGCGATAGTCCACCATGGGTGCACCATCATAGGTTTCCTGTTTCTTTTTCTTTGCTTTCCACAGCAGATAGACTACCAGTGGAATTAAGAGCAGTAATGCAATAAGCATGATCAGAAGAATATATTTCAAATAGTTTCTTAAGGCTTCAAATAGCTTGAAACTGCTCTTTCCTGTTTTATTGTCCGTTTTATCCTCTGTTTTCTCTTCCGCTTCTTTGATGATCTGGTCGATCACCCGCAGTGATTCCTCATCTTCTATCGTTGTATCATTCCGGATGATGGTACTGTCATCCTCTGTACTGCTATCCTCTTCGACAGATAAAGAAACCTTTGTGGACGTGGCAGATTCATCTGTCTTTGTGTTTTCCTGTGTTGACGTTGTACTGTCTGCGGAGGAAGAACCTGTTTGTGTGGATGTTGTATTGGATACCTCCCCCTTCACTTCCGTTGGAGGGGTCAAAACATCGTCCTCCTTGTCATCCTCCTCCGTACCGGTGGTCGTGGTGGAACCCACAATAATTTTTATTCTTTCATCCAAATTATCGGAAGAGTATGCTCCGTCCCGGTTCGTAGATCCGCCCTTCAGCGTGACCCAGTATGTTCCGTCTCCGGAAAATGCTACTTTTATCGTTACCGTGGCGCTGACCGATGTGCCGTTGCTGACCATAAAAACCTTGTTGTCCGAAGCGCCGACTTCCACCGCATTGGCATCGCTGCTCTTTGCCTCCACGGACTGGAGGGTGATGGTTCCGCCTTCTTTTTCCTTGGCATTTATCTTTGCCTCAAAGCTCTGCAAATCATCTAAGGTCATGGTAAGTGTGGCGTTCTTGGTTCCGGAGGCGAATTCTTTCTGCGTTGTTGCTGCCTTCACCTGCATTCCCGGAAACAGTAAAACTGCTGCAGTCAATATCGGCAATATAAATTTGATTTTTTTCATATCCTATCCTTGCCTCCTGACTACTTTAAAACACTTGCATAGGTTTTTCCTGAGGTTTTTCCCCAGTACTTATATTTCATCACAATCTGTAATGCATCGTTGGAATCACGGTAGTTTCCGTTTCCATTCATATCGGCTGCCAGCTTTGAGGACGTATCGCCGATTTTTTCATCCTTTTCTGCAGTTCCCAGATAATTCTTTGTAAGGGTCTGCACGTCATCGGCATCTGTCAGGCCGTCTTTATTAACGTCTCCCATGAGAACAATTGTATAAGTTGTGACACAATTTTCTCCATTTTGATCTAAAGAATTACACTCTACAATAGTACCTGTTGCCAACCAATTATCCCGTAAAGAATCTCTATTGCTATTATATATTATGTAAGATACCTCTTCACCGGCACCTGTCACAAAGTTTACATATTTTTGAAATTGTGTGCGTGAAAGTCCTGTTGGCGCCGCGTCCAGCAATAACAACTTGTTGTCAAAATCAAGATAAGACTCACAAATTACGTCTTCGCTTTCCGTTACTTCCGGTACCACATCCCAATCAGAAATATTCTGACGGATTATTACTTCAATTTCATAATGCTGATTTACGAAAAGTTCTGTTAAATCTTCCTTTGTAAAGGTGTAATACCCGCTGGTGCCGTTATAAACCCTTTTTTCTTCCCCTTTAATTAGGAAACAGTAATAACTGCGCTCATTTACATCCTCAGAATACGTTGGAAGCTCAATAACGTAATCACTTTGATACTTAAAACTTGCTTCATAATTATTAATTCCTGCAAAAGTTACAACATATTCTTTCGGTGAATAAATAAAACTTAATGTCTCATTCTTTCCCACAGAAGCCCCTGCCTGCGGCATACCAGTACAAAGCAAATCATAATATTGCTTTTCATCTTCCGTCATACCGCATGATGCCTCAAGATCTGCAATATGTCCTAAAATGGCTGCGTATTCTTCTTCTGTCAGCACATGGCTGCCATCTTCTGTCAAATAAGAAATTTCCTTTGTTTTGGCAACCTTTGAACCAACCTTCACGGAAATTGTCAAGGAACCACAGTTTTCACCATTTCTTCGAATAGAACTATATGCATAAATTCCATTGGAAGAATCCACAGAAGAAAATTGTCCTTCAAGAGAAATCAGCTGTTCAATTAAGGAAGAGAAGTTCTCATTATTTACATTCAAAGCCCTATGCGGTGCTGACAACGACTCCGACAACTGTTTCAATTGCGGAATTACTTCGTTAATCATTCTCTTTTCATCTGAACCATCTTCAAAAAGCCTATTAAACCCTGGATCTGCTGAAATCGCTTCCAGACATTCTGCAACGATTCCTGCCTGTTTGGCAAGTGGCTCATAATATCCCTTTTGATAGTAAGTTGCTAATGACCAGTTGGCATCCGCACACAGTTCCATATAGGTGTAGATTGCAAGCTTATCCGCCGAAGTATTCCATGCACCATAGCCCATTTTTTTACCAGATGTACTTACAACAATCTGGTTTTCGCTGCTCTGAAGCCGACGCACTGCATCCTTTGCCTCATCTGTCTTCATCGCACCCTTGAGTAGTGAAAGATTATTCTGTGTCATAAGCCCGTTAATACCAGCCAACTTTTCATACAAAGTTTTTACCGTACCACTACCATCTCCACCTAACAGCTGATTCTGTGTTGCCACATCTGTTACCAGATCATTGGGAAGATTCAGTGCATACAGGACATCTTCCACTTCGTCTAAATCCCGGTTTAAGATTCCATTTTTTACTTTTTCTATTTTCAGTCTGTAATCTACCCTTACATGGCTAAAGCTTGCATCGGTCCAGGATGCAGTCCCATCTGCAAAGGCAACCTGTTCCAGTACGGTATCTCCGTACATTACATAGGCAATGTAGGGTTCCCATGTCATCCCATAAATTCCGGATGCCACATCCGCTGCGGAAACGCTGTATACCCCTTCCGCTAAAACAACTTCTCCTACCGAACTTCCGTCCGGCACACGAATCTTTAAGGTCGGACTGTCAACGGCGCTGTTTCGCAGAATGGATTTTGCTTCATCGCTGATGGTGTACTGCACATCTTCCACAAGGAAATCATACAGACGGTATTCTGTCTTTTCTAATCCTTCCGTCTGTGTAATCGTTACAGGCTTTGTCACCTTATAGGTAATGCCCTCGTTGTAGCTTACTCTGGTGCCCTCTTCTGTCTCTACTACGTAGTCATAGCTGTAATCTTCATTCTGGCTGTATGGAAATTCTATTTTGTATCCATATGGAAAATTTCCACTGCCGGCAAAATTTGTTTTTACTTTATAATATTTCGGCGAGTAAGATATCTTATATTCCAGATTCCCACTCAGAGCCTTTGTAACTTCGGTTACTTCGCGGTCATAATTTCCGGCATTGATCTGATATTCGCTGTTTAATGCATTCCAGGCTGCCAACGCCGCTGTTTCCACACCGGTATCGCGGATTGCCTGTTCGATTTTCTCCACAGAAGTTCCTTCCAGGAGAGTAATCTTCGCTGTGGCGGGCTCCATGGCAACCAGTTCTTTGCTCCCCACCTCACTTGCTGTCACTTCACCTGACACGGTTACATTGATGTCATAAGTGGTGATTTCGCATGTGACACTTCTGGTGGCTGCCAACATGGGGTCTGTCGTGATGGCCGGCATTTCTATCTGCGCGCCTTTTAAGGCATAGACCGCGGATTCCAGCTCAGAAAAATCTGACTCCTGATAATTGCCGGATAAAACAGCTTCCTTATAACTGCCTGTAAATACGGACGCCTGCACGCTTTCATCCAATATGGTCCAATTCGCTTCATCACTTAAAATCTTTAAGGATCCCGGTCTTGCCGCCGAACCGATGATATTTTTTGCAGTGCTCTGCAAATATTGTACATTGGCGTACAAATCCGGGTCGGAGGTCTTTATCGCATTCAGTACCGTCTTTAAATGTGTGCTGTTTTTGATTACGCTCATGTATTCATACATTTTCTGGCTCTGTGCCAGAATCTCGGCACCCTTTTCAAAGGTATATCCCAACACGTTGTTGGAAGTTTGTGAATATTCTTCGCATAAGTGATATAACACAAGTCCTGCGTTCTCTGTGTATTCCTGATATAACGCCTCAAGCGCCGTGATGATTTCAGCGTGTTCCTCCGCATCAAAGGCCGGCTCCGTGGTCTGAATTACTTCTTCCTTTTTCACCGGATTGCCGTCTTCATCTATCTCTTCCGTGATTACTGTCTTCTCCGCTGGAAGCTCTGTGGCTAGAAGCTGTGGCATATATTCCGCCATGTCACCAAGACTTTTGGCGTTGGAGCGCAGACCTTTTAAGCCGGTTTCCAAATTTTTCACTGTCTGGGCAAACATTACGGGGATCTGCAGAATTCGGTTCTGCTCCTCCACTGTAGTATCGTCCCACAATTCATAAATTACTTCTACGGTGTAACTGTTTCCACTATATGTAAATGCCTCTGCGGCATAGTATTCAACGTCATTGTAATAGCAGATCTCCGGAGCAAAAAGAATCGTTTCCTGTTCTTCCCCTTCTGCACGGATGACAGCTTTTGTGGGCTGCCAGGTATATCCGCCGCTGTAATACGCTTTCACGTATACGTTCTTTTCCAGATAATCGACTGCTACCAGATTCTTTTTTGTGTTGTCTGTGTTTTCATATGGATAGGAAATAAGATATTTATATCCCTGATTTATGGCATCATTTAATAAAACGGCTTTCTCTTTGTCTGATAACCCGTAATGTTCTGCCAGGATTTCCGCTTTTGTCGCAGTCCAGGTGTTAAATTTTGTGTTAAAGATACCTGCGGCCTGCGCGATATTGGTAGATGTGTATAAAATTGTAAAAGTCAGAAGTGCTGCTAAGCAGCGTTTCCATACTTTCATCAAAGTCCTCCTAAGTAAAAGCAATCTTAGGCAGAGTCATTTTTCATGACCCTGCCCTCGATATTCTGCTTTACATCAATGACAGGCTGGCCTGTCTGAACTGTTACGTCAGGTTACATTATTCTGCCGGAGCGATCTTGTATTTTACTGTGATGCTGCCGGTGTAGTTGTCCTTACCTGTGATTACAAAGTAAGGCGGCTTCTTAGCGGTTGTGTTTGCAACCTTGGTTGTGTTGAAGAATTCGATTGTGTAATCTCTTCCGTATACCAACTTAACGGTATCGCCATTCGCATCCACGTAGGATAACTTAATGTCGCTTGTGGACGGTGTTGTGCTTCCTCCGTTGAATGGGATTACAAATTTCTTTGCTTCCGCATTCAGCATGGATAAGTTCAGCTCTGTTGCCGCACTATTGATCGGATTGATTACCACCGTCTTATCAACGGAACCACCATATATTCCAACACCCTTGATTCTAACGGTTGCTTTTCCGGAAGTACCATAGTCAGAAATGGAGCTAATCTTGTAATCGGTTCCTCTGGTCAGGAGTTCTCCCTTATAAGTTACGGTCAGGGAAGCTTCAATATTCTCCCTCATTTCTGCTGAATACTTGCTGTATTCAAAGTCACCAACCTCTATGGTTGCCTGTTTGATACTTCTGGTGGTCATACGGAATGTTCTGTATGCGGTAGAGCCTGCATAGTTACCCAAACCTTTAATCTTCGCCATGAATGTAATCTCTGCATCCTTGGTGTTGATCAGAATTCGACTCATCGAATACAGCTCGCTCTTAGTAACGGAAATATATTTTCCATCCTCTAAGATAAAGTAGTAAAGGTTGTAATCAACGCCCTTCTCTAACTTCTGACCATTGGTATCTGTTACGGTAACGGTACTCTTATAGTTGTTCTTAACATCCTTATAAAGAATGTCGCTGACAGCCATCATATCTCTGTTGAGTTTTGCACCCTTAATCGAGAACTTCTCGGTAAAGGAAGACTTGAAGTTACCAATACCTGTGATTGTAAACTGCGGAGCGCGATTTGCCTTTGCGCTGGCAATCTGTGTATTGTTCTTCCAGGTAATCTTGTAATCTTTACCATATACCAGTGTCTTGCCATTGTACTTCAATACGATGGAATTAACCGGAGTTGTGGAGTCCTTGGTATAGTTTACTACCAGGTTCTTACCTTCTACCAGCATAGACTCTGTGATAATCTTCTGCGCGATCTTAAAGGTTGTTGTCAGTTTGCCCAGATATCCGCCGGCACCTTTTATGGTAGCGGTTGCTGTTCCAACATTCACGTTGTTCTTGTAGGTTACCGTGTAGTCTTCACCGTAGGTCAACTTGTTGCCAT
>JAGASC010000059.1 GCA_017621905.1 Roseburia sp. | reverse complement strand
CCGTTGTATCCCATCTGCTCTCTCAGCACCGTGGTCACCATGGTCGCAGAAAGGCTGGCAGGTACGTTGTCGCCGGTTACATTTGGCAGAGAAATATGCCCCACCATAACAAAGGAGGTTCCTGCCTCGATTGCCTTCTGGAAAGGTACAAGCTCTGCTGCAAGCAATTCATCCAGCGTCTTATTAGACACTGCAGCTCCCTCGTGGGAATCCTCCGATGTGCCGCCATGTCCCGGGAAATGCTTCACTGCCCCATAAATTCCCTGGTCGGATAAGCCCTGCAGTTCTGATACCACCATATCCGCTACCAGCTGGCTGTCAGAACCAAAGGAACGCACTCCGATTACGGTATTGTCCGGATTGGTCAGCACATCCGCCACCGGTGCAAAATCCAGATTAAAGCCCAGCTCCCGCAGATAGTTGCCGATGACTGCACCGGCATTGTATGCGTTCTGGGTGTCTCCTGTTGCTCCAATATCACTCATATTTCCCACATTTGTCACGCCAAAGGCATCGTTTTTTGCAATCCGTGCCACGGTGCCGCCTTCCTCGTCCACGCCTAAGAAGGCCGGAAGACCGGTGCGCTCTTTTGCAATGGCCTGCATATTGGTCAGCATGGTGGTGGTCTGCTCTCTGCTTACCAGATTTTCTCCCATGTAGATAATGCCGCCTACCGGACGTTTGTTATAGAACTCCTTTGTGGTATCTCCCGCTGCTGTCACTCCGGTATAGCCGGTCAGAGCGTTTGGTGTGATCATAAACATCTGGGCAATCTTGTCTTCCAAAGTCATGCCGGCCACAAAGTTTTTCGCCTGTTCCGTCCACGGGTCTACCGGTTCCGGTTCCTGCTCCGATTCTCCTGTCGCCATTGCATCCTCGGTATCGCCTAAGTTTTCTGTCTCTTCTGTCTGAATGTTGTCCTGCGCGTTCTTTTTCTCGCTCAGATAGCGATTTGCCATGTATACCACTCCAACGATCAGCGCTGCTGCCACAATCATTAAGATCAGAAATGCAATCATTGCATTTCTGGTGTCCTGCTGTCTTTTTCTTCGTCTTTCTTCCCGATCCATATCATCCGCCTCCTTTTCCTTCTCTTTCCTGCCGGCAGACCGCCATATGCCTGCAAGGCATCTGATGCGGCATATTGTTTCTTACTAACCTTCTGCCCAAGCACTTCTAAATTGCTTTTGTCTTCCATTTTCCTCTTTTGTAAAAAATAAAAGTAATCAATGCTCCTAACAACCAGGAGAACAGCAGCGAAATAAATACGCTCTCCTGTCTTCCGTTGGGAAATTCCGGACTTCTGGTAAGATATGCCAGTCCATATGCAATAGGAACACGGATACAAATCGTAGTGATCAGCGAAATCCACATCGGCGTCATGGTATCGCCGGCACCACGCATCACACCGGATAAGCACTGGGTAACCGCCATGGCAATATAGCCCACTGCAAGAATTCCCATCATATCACAGCTTAATTCCACCAGTTCCGGTGTATCGGTAAAAATTCCCATTAACGCTTTTCCGAACACCAGAATCGCACCTGTAATTACGGTAGAGGTCACTACTGCAATCAGTGTTCCCTGTTTTGCTCCTTTATCTACACGGTCGTAGGCTCTTGCGCCCACATTTTGTCCTGTGTAGGTCGTCATCGCTGTTCCAAAAGAGAAATTCGGCATCATGGCAAAACCATCCACACGCATTACAATCACATTCGCTGCGATAAACATTTCACCGAAACTGTTGGTCAGTGACTGTACCACGATCATCGCCATGGACATGATCGCCTGGGTAATTCCGGATGGAATCCCCAGACGGATTACATTCATGGAATATCTTTTATCCAATTTCATATAAGAGCCTTTAAAATCAAAAATCTCCTGCATACGCATCAGCTTCAGCAGACATAAAAGTGCGGAAACGAACTGTGCAATTACCGTTGCCAGTGCCACACCATTTACGCCCATGTCAAATTTCGCCACAAACAGCACATCTAAAATGATATTGATGACCGTCGCCACCAGCAGATACAAAAGTGCCGACACGGAGTCTCCCAGCCCCCGCAGGATACCGCTTAAAATATTGTAAAATGCCAGGCCTGCCACACCGATAAACATAATCAACAGATAGGAATGACACCAGTCAATAATGCTCTCCGGTGTATTTAAAAGTTCCAGTAATGGCCTTGCCACGAGAGATGCTACGATCATAACAAATACGGTGGCAATCAGGGTGAGTGTCACACAGTTGCAAATGGTCTTTGACAATTCTTCCCGCTGCTTTGCACCAAAATACTGGGACACCATGATTCCGGCGCCCACACTGATTCCGACAAAAAGTACGATCAGAAGGTTTAAGATCGGGCCGGCACTTCCTACCGCTGCCAGGGCATTGTCCCCCACATATTTTCCGACCACAACACTGTCTACCGTATTATAAAGCTGCTGTGCAATATTTCCGATCAGCATAGGCACTGTAAATAATACGATCTTTTTCCATGGAGAACCCACAGTCATATCTACAGGTCCAAATAATTTCTTTAATAAATTCATCTATATTCCCCTAACTGTAAAACTCTTTGTAACTGTTCAATACCTTCACAGTTACAACTCTTTCTTCTTTTGTAACTATTCGTTACAGGTCAGACCGCTTTTAACCTCTAACCGCAGACGCGATCATGCTCATCTGCCCCTGCATTTCCACTTTCCCATATCCGCATGGCAGAATGAAATGATCTCCTTTTTTTACTGCCTGACCATTTACGGTTCCGTTTCCCTCTAAAACGGATACCAGCAAAAATGGATTATTCTGCTCGAATGCTGCGTTTCCGTTTACGTCCAGCTTGAACACACTGTAATATTTGCAGGAATATAATTCGTTCAGCTGATTTTCCGGCAATCCTAATGCAGATACCACGCTGTCCTCCACAGACTTGGCAGGTACCGTGATGACATCGATACTTTTTTCCACATGGAGCTCTCTTGGCTTGCCGCCGGAAAGTCTGTCGTAGTCGTAAACACGGTATGTAATGTCGCTGTTCTGCTGGGTCTCTAAGATCAGCAGCCCGCCTTTGATGGCATGAACGGTTCCCGGATCGATCTGGATGAAGTCACCTTTTTTTACCGGAATCTCCCGAATGAATTCACTCCATCTGCCCTGGTGGATCATTTGGGCAAGTTCCTCTTTAGTTTTGGCATTGTGGCCGATGACTAAAGTGGCATTCTCCGGACAGTCCATGATATACCAGCACTCGGTCTTTCCGAAGGAACCATTTTCATGGACTTTAGCATAGGAATCATCCGGATGCACCTGGATGCTTAAGTCATCTCTGGCATCGATGATTTTGGTCAGTAATGGGAAACGGTCACTGTTCAGATTTCCGAAAACTTCCGGATGCAGCTGCCATACTTCTGATAATTTCATTCCCGCAAATGCGCCGTTTCGCACGGTTCCATCCCCGTTCGGGTGGGCTGAGATACCCCAGCATTCACCGATGTCGTCACCCTCCACCGGGTAACCGAATTCTTCACGGAGCTTGGTGCCGCCCCAGATATTATGTGTACATACCGGGTCTAAAAATATGATTTCTTTTTCTGTCTGATTCATAAATTATTCTTCTCCATTCCTTTTTATCTCTTTTTGGTAACTGTTCAGTACCTTCACAGTTACGACTGCAAGCCCATTAAAATCGCATTCGCAAATCTCGTTTGTCTTCGACAAAAGAGATGGGGCTTGCTCTCGTATGTTCTATGTTTTCATACGGACTATAGTGCGAACTTGTTCGCACTGCAAGTGCATAGTCCTGTTCTGAACAGTTACCTTCTTGTTCTTGATTTTCAGGGCAGCCTCTTTCGGACGTCATTTTTTGTTCTTCATTTTTTGTTCTTCATTTTTTGTCCTTCATTTTTTACCCTTCACTTTTTGCACTGCATTTTTGCATTTGGCTTTTTACGCTTCTTTTTGCGCCTCACTTTTGGCACTTCATTTTTGGCACTTCATTTTCGGCACTTCATTTTTGGAGCTTCATTTTGGGCGCTTCATTTTGGGCGCTTTTTGTTAATGCCAATTATTGCTATTAAGCTAATAACCATTATATATATTCTGCACCATAAAGTCCAGAGGTTGATGTGTCAAATTCATTTAAATTCTCCCTCGGCTTTCTGGCAGAAACGGGGGACTCACAGTTATTTTTTTTCTATAGCCCCCTGAAAGTTCTATAAAGGAGCCTTTTCATAACTTTTTCATGCAAAATGGGGGGCTCACAACTCAATTTTTTTCCATAGGCCCCCGAAGCTTCCATAAAGGAGCCTTTTTCATAACTTTTTCAGACAAAATGGGGGTCTCACAGCTCAATTTTTTTCCATAGACCCCCGAAGCTTCCACAAAGGAGCCTTTTCATAACCTTTTTAGGCAAAATGGGGGTCTCTGGAAACATTTTTTCTCCATAGACCCCCGAAGCCAGCAAAAGCACATTTGCATAGTTTTACTGCAAAGCATTCGCTAAGCTTTCTATATATAATTCAAGTATCATGATCATAGAAACCGGCTATCTTCTTCCAATTTCCGTATCTGCTGCGGTAAGCACGCTGTTTTCTTTTATGTAATCAATGATATCGTCCAACTCAGTAAACGCAAGGCCCACATAGCTGTCCGCAGCGCCATAGTAAATTGCGATCCTGCCGGATTCAGAGTCATGAATGGTGGCACAGGGGAAGCAGACGTTCGGCACGAACCCGCGCTCCTCATACCACTCCTCCGGTGTCAGAAGGAAGTTTTCACAGCGGTATTTTACGATAGACGGATTGTCAATATCCAGAATCGCTCCGCCGATGGAATACACATATCCGTTGCAGGTTCCGACCACTCCGTGGTAGAACAAAAGCCACCCCTCCGAAGTTTCAATCGGAGCTGCACCGCCGCCGATTTTTAAGGATTCCCACCACTCAGCGCCTTTGCCCATCACATGTCTGTGTTTGCCCCAATACACAAGGTCCGGGCTCTCGCTGATGAAAATGTCTCCGAATGGCGTGTGTCCGCTGTCGGAGGGACGGGACAGCAGCACGAAGTTTCCGTTGATTTTTCTCGGGAAAAGTACTGCGTTGCGGTTGAAGGGCAAAAATGGATTTTCCAGCCGGGTGAAGGTCTTAAAGTCCGTCGTCTTTGCCATGCCGATTGCCGCACCGTAAAAATCCTGGCACCAGATCAAATAGTAGGTATTCTCCACTTTTACCAGGCGCGGATCATACGCATAAAACGGCATAAATGGTTTTCCAGACTCATCCACGAATTGGATTTTGTTTTCCTCAAATTCCCAGTGAATGGCATCTTTGCTTCTCCCGAGATAAATAAGCGGAATTCCATTGACCTGCTCGCCGCGGAACACGCCGATGAATTCCTCTCCATAGGGCATGACTGCGCTGTTAAAAATTCTGGTTACGCCTTTCACCGGATTCCGTCCGATGATCGGATTCTCACTGTATCTCCAAATCGGTGCTCCGGAAAAATGCTCCGGACCTTCCTGCCATGGCATATTGGGTACTGCAGGACTAATCATTTTATATTTTTTCATTTTCGACCTCTTTCTGCCGCTAAATGCGGCTTACCTTTTTATTGAATTTTTGTAATTGTTCAGGTCAGCTCCATGCATTTACTGCATGGAACGCCGATATGAATATCGGCGGTGAGAAAACGTAGAACATGCAGGAGCAAGCCCCCATCTCTTTTGTCGAAGACGAACGAGATTTGCGAATGCGAGAGCGCGCTCAGCCCTTGACCGCTCCGGATGTAATGCCATTATAAATCTGCTTCTGGCATAAAATAAATATGATCAGCGCCGGCAGCAAAGATATGATGACTCCTGCACAAATCAGGTTGTACTTGTTTCCCAGCGGTCCGGTAAAAGTATATAAGGATATCGCCATCGTCTTTAATTCCGGCTTATTCAGATACAGATTTGCGGCGTAATATTCGTTATACACGCTGACTCCCTTTAAGATACAGGCCGTCACAATGGCCGGTTTTAGCAGCGGCAGAATGATTTTCCAGTAAATCTTAAAATAGGACGCCCCATCGACAATTGCGGATTCATCCAGTGACACCGGGATATTTTCCATGTACTGAATATAAATGTAGATGGATATGACGTCAGTTCCCATCATCATGATGATATAGCCATAGAGATGGTTGATGAACTGCAGTTCATACATAATCTGGTAAACTGTTACCTGCATGGCAACGCCGGGCAGCAGGGCCGCAAACAAAAACAGGTTGCGGATCAGCCCGTTTCCCGGAAATTTGAAGCGGTTCAGCACGTAGGCCAACTGGGTTCCGATTACAACAGAGCCCGCCAGTACACAGATCATGACAATGAATGAATTCAAAAAGGCTCTGCCCATGTTTGCCCTCTGAAATGCTTCGATGAAATTGGAAAAGTTCAGCCAGCTTTCCGGTGGTGTCATCACGCTGGTAGACTGATACTCCTGCTCCGTCTTAAAGGCTGTAATCACGCAGGATACCAGCGGAATCACTGCCACAAAGGAGAAAAAGAGCAGGGAAAGATATTTGACGCATATCCATATACTTTTACCGATAGAATAATGTTTTCTTCGCTTTTTCATATCTATCTCCTCCTTTGCTCTCCGGTCAGCATCCGAAACAATTTCTGCTTTGCTGCATCCCTGCCTTGTTTTTCCATCTGCTTTGCTGCATCCCTGCCTTGCTTTTCCATCCGCTTTCTGTTTCTTCGCTTTTCTTTTGACGTGACCTCGTCTTCCTGGTTCGCATTCCGGTAAACATATTTAAAAAATAATTTCTGCAAAATTGTGAAAACGAAAATAATCAGCAGCAGCACAACTGCCATGGCGGATGCCAGTCCCACCTTCTGCTGGGTGTGGGCAATGCGGTTCATATTGATAAAATAAGTTGCCGTGCCGTTGGCGCCGTCCGTAATTACGTAGGGCTGCTCAAATGCGCTGAGAGCACCGGTGATGGATAAAATCACATTCAGGGTAACGATTGTCCGGATGCTTGGCAATATAATATGTAAAAACTGATGAAATTTATTGGCTCCATCCAGTTCTGCTGCCTCATACATGTCCGTATCCACTGACATGATTGCGCCGATAAAAAGCACCATGTTCTGTCCGAAATACCGCCAGACGGAGGTGGCCACCAGCGACCAGTTGTTGATTTTCTGATCCCGCAGCCAGTAGGGAAGGTTTTCTAAATCGAAGCCGAACCAGCCTAAAATGGTATCGAACACATATCCCCTTGTGTAAAAATATTTAAAGATGAATCCAATGGCGATTCCGCTGATCAGATAAGGGAAGAACATCAAGCCTTTAAAAAGGCCGCCTCCCTTTGTCTGGAAACTCAGCAGCGTGGCCAGATACAGGGCCAGTGCCAGCTGGATCACAGAACCTGCCATATAATATAAGCTGAGTTTTAAGGATGCAAAAATATCTTTATCCTCAAAGACTTCT
>JAGASC010000058.1 GCA_017621905.1 Roseburia sp. | reverse complement strand
TTCCTTAAGTCCAATGTCATCGTGATGGATTGCGATAATGACCATTCTGACGATCCTGCCGACTGGATCACGTTCGAGAAGCTGGAAGAGCTGTTTGACAGCATCGACTATGCAGCGGCACCAAGCAGGAACCATATGAAGGTTAAGGACGGCAAGGTGGCAAGACCGAAGTTCCACATCTACTTTCCTATAGAAGAAACGGAAGACGCTGATCACTATGCTGCCGTCGAAAGAGCGATACAGAAGGCTTATCCGTTCTTCGATGACAACGCGCTGGATGCAGCCAGATTCATCTTCGGGGCTGATGCGAAAGAGGTTGTCTGGCATGAAGGCTGGATGAATATCGACGAAGAAGTGCAGCCGTCATATGAGGAAGAAGAAAAGCCCGCTGACAGCTCAGGTCCGATTACGGCAGGGAACCGCAACAATGCGATGAGCCACTTTGCAGGGCGTGTTCTGAAGAAGTACGGGATAACGGATAAGGCAAAGGAAGCTTTCGACGAACATGCGAAACGCTGTGATCCGCCACTTGAAGAGTCAGAGCTTAACACCATTTGGAACAGCGCGGTCAGGTTCTATAAGAAGACCGTCATGACGCAGCCAGGATACATACCACCGGATGAGTACAACGCTGAGTTCGCTTCACTTAAGCCTGATGACTTTTCAGATATAGGCGAAGCAAGAGTTCTGGTGAAAGAGTACGCCGGGGAGCTTCTTTATACGGATGCAACCGAGTTCTTGAGCTATGACGGGATCGTCTGGCGCGAGAACAGGCAGAAGGCGGTCGGTACCGTGGAAGAGTTCCTTGATATGCAGCTGGTAGATGCCAGGGCTCAGTTCTCTTCTGCAACACAGGCACTGATCGACGGCGGCATTCCTGAAGAGGTCGTAAGAGCTGGCGGTAAGGCTTTGGAGAAGCTGATCACGCCGGACCTGAAGGATGCCTATAAGGATTACCTTGCGGCGAAGGCTTACTATGCATTCGTTATGAAATACAGAAACTACAAGAATATCGTGAATACCCAGAGTGCAGCTAAGCCGATGGTGGCAGCAGATATCAATGCATTCGATGCTCAGGAGAACTTCCTTAATACACCGGATGCAACATACGATCTGGCTAAAGGTCTTGCGGGTGCAAGATCGCATAATCCGTCAGATCTGCTTACAAAGATCACGAACGCATCTCCCGGCGATGAAGGAAAGCAGCTCTGGGATGATGCACTGCAGACCTTCTTCTGCGGCAATCAGGAACTGATCGATTATGTTCAGGAGACTGTAGGACTGTCAGCTATTGGCAAGGTCTACGAAGAAGCACTCATCATCGCATTCGGAGAAGGACGTAACGGTAAATCCACGTTCTGGAACACGGTTTCGAGGGTGCTTGGAACATATTCCGGAGCCATATCGGCGGATGCTCTTACGGCAGGTTGCAGAAGGAACGTCAAGCCGGAAATCGCTGAGCTTAAGGGCAAGCGTCTTATCATCGCGGCAGAGCTGGAAGAAGGTATGAGGCTTTCGACTTCAATTCTGAAGCAGCTGTGCTCCACAGACCAGATCAGGGGCGAAAAGAAGTTCAAGGATCCATTCGACTTCACTCCGTCACATACAGTGGTGCTTTACACGAACCATCTGCCGAAGGTCGGTGTGTCAGATGAAGGCACATGGAGAAGACTGATCGTGATACCGTTCCATGCAAAGATCGAAGGCAGTTCCGACATCAAGAATTACTCAGACTACCTTTATGAGCATGCGGCACCGGCCATCATGAGTTGGATCGTTGAAGGGGCGAAGCGCGTGATCGCGCATGACCACAAGACCAGGAAGCCGCAGGTCGTAATTGACGCAATAGCGGCGTATCGCGGCATGAACGACTGGATGGGTCTTTTTTTAGAAGAATGCTGTGATACCGGCGACGGTTTGGAGTGTAAGTCCGGAGAGCTGTACGAAGAGTTCAGGGCTTACTGCCTTAGAACCGGAGAGTATGCCCGTACCAATGCTGACTTCGTTTTGGAGTTGGAGAAGAGAGGGTACGACCGCAAAAAGAAGAAGTCCGGTATGTGGGTGCAGGGGTTGCAGCTCAAAAACGCAGACTTTAGCTGACAGTAATTGTAAAAAAGGTGCAGGGGTTGCAGGACATATACCTATATCGCGTATAGGAGTTTTTTTAGACAAAAAATCCCTATAAGGGGGGATTAGAAACGTCCTGCACACCCTGCACCCTTGAAATTTCATGACGGAGGAATCGCAATGAACTTTTATACATGGATGATGAAAAAGCACTTAAGAACAAAGGATCCGGTGGGCGACCTTGCGCGTGACATGCAGCACGATAAGGAATTTCCACATGACGGAGACCATGACGAGATCCGTTTCTACCTTGATTGGTGCAGCGCCTGTACGGGATGCTTGGATGCATTTGAAAGGGCGTGGAAGAAATATGAGAGAGAAGCAGGTAGAGCAGAAACTGGTTCGGGCTGTAAAGGCCAGAGGCGGAATCTGTCCAAAGTTCGTATCACCCGGGTTTGACGGGATGCCGGATCGGATCGTGCTTCTGCCCGGAAGGCATTTCGGATTTGTGGAGGTCAAGGCACCCGGAGAGGTGCCAAGGCCTCTGCAGGTATCACGACACCGGCTGATGAAAAGATTGGGTTTTCAAGTCTACGTGCTTGATGATCCGGAGCAAATCGGAGGGATTTTAGATGAAATACAAGCCACATAAATATCAGACTTTTGCAATCGAGTTCATAAAGAACAATCCGATTGCGGCAATACTGCTGGACATGGGCATGGGTAAGACAAGTATCGTGTTGACAGCACTAAACTACCTGATGTTTGAAAGCTTCGAGGTAACAAAGGTTCTGATTATAGCACCTTTACGGGTTGCAAGGAACACTTGGAGCGATGAGATCAGGAAGTGGGATCACCTGAACGGTTTACGGTACTCCATAGCTGTAGGTACAGCGGCTGAGAGACGTAAAGCACTTATGGCGGATGCGGACATTTACATTATCAACCGCGAGAACGTGCCATGGCTGGTAGAGGAAAGCGGACTGCCGTTTGACTACGACTGTGTGATCGTGGATGAGCTTTCATCCTTCAAGAACTGGCAAGCAAAGAGGTTTAAGGCACTTATGAAGGTAAGACCGAGGATCCGGCGCATTGTAGGGCTGACCGGAACACCGTCTTCCAACGGATTGATGGATCTGTTTGCAGAATTTAAGGTTCTGGACATGGGGCAGCGCCTTGGAAGGTTCATAAGCCAGTACAGGCTGAACTACTTTAAGCCCGACAGGATGAACGGTCCGATTGTTTACACCTACAAGCTTCTGCCGGGTGCCGAAGAACGGATTTATGACAAGATATCCGATATCACCATTTCCATGAAGGCGGCTGACTATTTGGAGATGCCGGAGCTTATAAGTACCGAGTATAAGGTCTACCTTGACGATGCTGAGCGTGAAAAGTACGAGGAAATGAAGGATGAGCTTGTTTTACAGCTTCCGGGCGGTGAGATCACGGCAGCAAATGCAGCTTCTCTTTCTGGAAAGCTCTGCCAACTAGCTAACGGTGCTATTTACGATGATGACGGTTCCGTAAATGCCTTCCATGAGAGGAAGCTGGATGCCTTGGAAGATCTGATCGAAGCAGCTAACGGTAAACCTATTATGGTTGCCTACTGGTTCAAGCATGATCTTTCGAGAATCACCGAGAGACTGAAACACCTGAAGGTCAATTTCGAGAAGCTGGACTCAGACAAGAGCATCGAAAATTGGAATGCCGGAGATCTGCAGGTAGGTTTGATACATCCTGCTTCTGCAGGTCATGGGTTGAACTTACAGTCTGGCGGCAATGTCATCGTATGGTTTGGTATCACATGGAGTCTGGAACTGTATCAGCAGACCATAGCAAGACTTTGGAGACAGGGTCAGACTTCCGGGACAGTTACAGTCATACATATCGTAACGGACGGAACCGTTGATGAAAGGATCCTTAAAGCACTTGCCGCAAAGGACAACACCCAGAAGGCGCTGATCGATGCGGTGAAAGCTGAGGTGGTGATGCATGGCAGGTAAGAAGAATCTTGCTGAGGATCCATATGAACGACTTGCAAATGCCATTGTGATACAGGCAGCAGATGACTACAGGATAGCGCTTAAGAAGATCAAGGCACATCCGAAGGATCGAAAAGCAATAGATGAGGCTTTGGAGATCGAGAGGTTCTTCCGTTCCAGCTGGTACAGCCAGCTGACAGGCGTGGACGGAGAATACCTGATCAAGAGGCTTCAGGACGAAGTAAGACAATCAGAGTCAATCCGAGGGAGAAAAAATAAACCCAATCGGAGGTAGCTTATGAACAGACATCAGCAGGAAGCCAAGAAGTATTTATCACAGGCATTCGGACTGAACCAGCGGATCGAGAGCAAGCTGGGACAGATTGAGGATCTTCATGACCTGGCCACCAAGGCAACGGTGACATATTCGGATATGCCGAAAAGCCCGAACAGGGATGGTTCCAGAATGGAAGATGCCATTATCAAGATTATCGACCTGGAGAATGAGATCAACCAGGATATGATGAAACTTGTGGAACTTAAGAAGGATATCATCCGCAGGATCAAAGCAGTGGAGAGTGCAGAGCTTCAGACGATACTGGAACTGCGGTACTTGTCCTATATGAGATGGGAAGAGATCGCCATTGAACTTGGTTATGGAATCGATAATGTATTCCGTCTTCACAGGAATGCCCTGGATGAAATAATGATTCCGGAAACAATACAGTAAAATCAAGTTCGGTACAGTAAGCCTATGTGATAATGTTAAACTGGCAAAAGCGAAAGATGAGAGAGCCGTTACGGAGCAAAATACCGTGGCGGCTTTTTCTATGGGAAAGAAGGTGGAATGATGCCAAGGAAACCGAAGCATCCATGCTCTTATCCCGGATGCCCGAAGCTGACAGACAAAAGGTTCTGTGAAGAGCATGAGAAGCTGAGTAATAGTAACTATGAGAGGTACGGTAGGGATAAGTCTACGAAGAAGAGATACGGTCGTGCATGGAAGAGGATCCGTGACAAGTATGCTGCGGAGCATCCGTTCTGTGAGCTGTGTTTTGAACGTGGAATTATTGTGCCGACTGAAGAGATCCACCACAAGCTGCCTCTGAGTGAAGGTGGCACACACGATCGAAGTAATCTGATTGCGCTGTGCAAGTCGTGTCACTCAACCATACACGCGAAGAGAGGGGACTACTGGGGAAACCATCGCGGGTAGGGGCGGTGCGAATCTCTACAGGTATGGCTCCCAGGGAACGGCGCGGGGGTCACGCGTGCAAAATCGCGAAATGAAAAGTGAAATTTGGAAGGAAGGAGGGCGATGCTCTATGGCTGGAAGAAAGCCGAAGCCTACAGCTGTGAAAAAGCTGGAAGGCAATCCGGGAAAGAGAAAACTGAACACAAAAGAACCAAATCCGGGTAAGGGAATGCCCGACTGCCCTGCATGGTTATTGCCGGAAGCGAAGACAGAATGGATCCGGTTATCGGAGAAACTGAATCAGATGGGGGTGCTGACGGAGATAGATCGGTCTGCATTTGCAGCATATTGTCAGTCCTATGCCAGATGGAAAGAGGCCCAGGAGCATATCAATTCCGAGGGCGCTACCTATGAAACGGAAAATGGTATGCAGAGACCGAATCCGTGGGTTGCAATTTGTAATACGGAACAGCGGCTGATGATGCAGGCGGCATCCGAGTTCGGACTTACTCCGTCTGCCAGATCGAGAATCATGGCAGCATCCGGTGTCGGCAAAGACGAAGAAGATGAGATGGAGGCATTACTTGGGGGTGAGGCTTAATGGCGGAGAGAAGACCTGCGGGTTATCCGAAGCTGAAGAATTATAAGCCGTCAAGATTTATGCTTCCGACATCTCACTATGATAAAGCGAAGGCTGACAGGGCTGTGAAGTTCATCGAGAACCTATGCCACACTAAAGGCAAATGGGCAGGCAAGAGGTTCTGGCTGCTTCCCTGGCAGGAGCAGCTGATCCGTGACATCTTCGGAATCGTCAAACCTGATGGGTATCGGCAGTTCCGAACAGCCTTTGTGGAAATATGCAAGAAAGTAGGTAAGAGCGAATTGGCAGCAGCCGTCGCTCTTTATCTTTTGTATGCAGACAATGAACCTTCTGCTGAAGTGTATGGCGCTGCCGCTGACCGGCAGCAGGCCAGCATCGTTTTTGATGTGGCAAGGCAGATGGTGGAGATGTCGCCGGCGCTTCTGAAACGGTCGAAGCTGATGACGGCAACAAAGAGAATCGTTAATTATGGAAATTCAGGATATTACCAGGTGCTCAGTGCAGAGGTCGGGGGTAAGCATGGATTTTCAGTCAGTGGATTGGTGTTTGATGAGATCCATACGCAGCCGAACAGGCAGCTGTATGACGTTCTGACAAAGGGATCATCGGATGCCAGACAGAATCCACTGCATTTCATTATCACCACGGCAGGCACGGACAGACATTCCATAGCCTATGAGCTACATACGAAAGCGGTGGATATTCTGGAAGGCCGGCGTGTGGATCCGACTTTCTATCCGGTGGTCTACGGACTGAAGGATGATGAGGACTGGGAGGATGAAGCAAATTGGTACAAGGTCAATCCTTCGCTGGGATACACCGTGGATATCGAACGTTTGCGTGATGCCTACCGGGAAGCAAAGCAGAATCCGGCAGATGAAGTGACTTTCAAGTGGCTGAGGCTGAATATGTGGGTTTCAAGTACCGTAGCATGGATACCGGATGCGATATTCATGAAAGGAAATGAAGAGATCGACCTGGCTGCTCTGGAAGGCAGGGACTGTTACGGCGGCCTGGACTTATCCAGCACAGGAGATATCACGGCTCTGGTCCTGATGTTTCCACCGAGAGATGAGGATGAGAAGTACATTCTGCTTCCGTTCTTCTGGGTGCCGGAAGAGACGATACCGCAGAGAGTGAAGGCGGCTTCCGTTCCTTATGACATCTGGGAGAGGCAGGGATACCTGTTATCGACTGAGGGAAATGTAATTCATTATGACTTCATTGAGAAGTTCATCAACGATCTGGCGGAGAAATACCACATCGTCGAGATTGCAGTGGACAGGTGGAATGCCACACAGATGATCCAGAATCTGGAAGGTGATGGATTCACGATGGTTCCGTTCGGTCAGGGCTTTGCTTCAATGTCCGGACCAACGAAGGATTTTTATCGCCTGCTCATGGAAGGACAGATCATTCACGGAGGGCATCCAGTTCTCAGGTGGATGGCCGGCAACGTGGTAGTCGATACGGATCCTGCCGGAAACATCAAGGTGACGAAGGCAAAATCGAAAGAAAAGATCGACGGCATTGTGGCTGCAATCATGGCGCTTGACCGGTGCATCCGCAATCAGACGGAACCGCAGGGGAGTGTTTATGATGAGCGCGGTCTGTTGGTCTTCTGAGGATAAAGCAATGTTGATTATATCGGTGATAGGCTTCCTTGTGATTAGGGAAGCCTTGAATCAGGCATATGAAGGAGGGAATGGCAATGGGAATACTGAGCGGTTTATTTCGGAGCAGGGATAAGCCTACAGATAGAACAGCAGGAAGCAGCTACAGCTTCTTTCTGGGAGGTACTTCGAGTGGCAAGTATGTGACAGAACGGTCTGCGATGCAGATGACAGCAGTGTACTGTTGCGTGAGGATCCTGTCGGAGGCAGTGGCAAGTCTGCCATTACAATTTTACAGATATACCGATGATGGCGGTAAGGAGAAAGCGGTGGAACATCCGCTTTATTTTTTGCTCCATGATGAGCCGAATCCGGAGATGACTTCCTTTATCTTCAGGGAGACTCTGATGACGCATTTGCTCCTTTGGGGCAACGCCTACAGTCAGATCATCCGCAATGGCAAGGGTGAAGTTGTTGCGCTGTATCCGCTGATGCCGGATCGGATGAAGGTGGATCGTGATGAGCATGGAAGGCTTTATTACGAGTACACCGTTTATGATTCGGACGATGTGGACGGCAGGAAAGGCACCAATAAGGTTGGAAGAACCGTAAGGCTTCAGCCTCACGATGTGCTGCACATTCCGGGTCTTGGATTTGACGGTCTGGTTGGATACAGTCCGATCGCTATGGCCAAGAATGCGATAGGGCTGGCAATCGCTACGGAAGAGTATGGCAGCAAGTTTTTTGCCAATGGTGCGGCTCCTTCCGGTGTGCTGGAGCATCCGGGGACTATTAAGGATCCGAGCAAGGTGAGGGAAAGCTGGCAGGCGACCTTCGGAGGAAGCGGCAATGCAAATAAGATTGCCGTTTTGGAAGAGGGCATGAAGTACACGCCTATCAGTATCAGTCCTGAGCAGGCTCAGTTCCTGGAGACAAGGAAGTTTCAAATCGATGAGATCGCGAGGATCTTCCGGGTGCCGCCTCATATGATCGGTGATTTGGAGAAGTCCAGCTTCAATAACATTGAGCAGCAGTCGCTGGAGTTTGTGAAGTACACGCTGGATCCCTGGGTAAGCCGTTGGGAGCAGGCAATGGTGAGAGCCTTGCTGACTCCGGATGAAAAGAAGAAATACTTCTTCAAGTTCAATGTGGACGGCTTGTTAAGGGGCGATTACCAGAGCAGGATGAACGGCTATGCGACAGCCAGACAGAACGGCTGGATGTCCGCCAATGACATCCGTGAACTGGAGAATCTGGACAGAATCCCGGCGGAACAGGGTGGTGATCTGTATCTGATCAATGGAAATATGACGAAGCTGGAGGATGCCGGGATATTTGCGGCAGGCAACAACGGAAAGGAGGAAGGAGATTCCGATGAAGAAGTTTTGGAACTGGAAAAGCAGGAAGATCAGAGACCAGGCTTCAGGCGAAGAGGTCAGTGAGAGAGTGCTTTTCCTGAATGGAACCATAGCAGAAGAGAGCTGGTTTGACGATGATGTCACACCGGCTCTTTTTAGAGAAGAACTGAATGCCGGAACAGGAAACATTACGGTCTGGATCAATAGTCCGGGCGGTGACTGCGTGGCAGCGGCTCAGATCTATAACATGCTGATGGACTATAAAGGCGATGTCACGGTGAAGATCGATGGCATTGCGGCATCGGCGGCAAGCGTGATCGCGATGGCAGGGACGAAGGTGCTCATGAGTCCTGTGAGCATGATGATGATCCACAATCCGGCCACTATTGCTTTTGGCGATACGGTGGAGATGCAGAAGGCGATCAACATGCTGGCTGAAGTGAAGGAATCCATCATGAATGCCTATGAGATCAAGACCGGCATGAGCAGGACGAAAATCTCACATCTGATGGATGCGGAGACCTGGATGGACGCGCACAAGGCGGTGGAACTGGGATTTGCTGATGACATTCTCGAAAGAGAGGGCGTGGAAGCGGATGTCGGTTCGCCGGAGGTGTCGATGCTCTATTCCAGGGCGGCGGTGACCAATTCGCTGATGGATAAGATCGCGGCGAAGTGTCACATTAAGCCACCGGACAGTTGCGCCGGCGCAAATGAAGTAACTGAAGACAGTGTTGGTGATGGGCGTTCCTGTGATGAGATCAGGGAACGCTTGAATTTTATCAAGAGATTCATTTAAGGAGGAATCGAGCTATGACTATCAAAGATATGATCGAGAAGAGAGCAAAGGTGTGGGAGACCGCGAAGAACTTTGTGGATACCCACGAGAATGAGAACGGCGTTCTGTCTGCGGAGGATAACGCGACTTACAGCCGTATGGAGCAGGAAATCGAGGATCTGACTGCGGCAATCGACCGTCAGCAGAGAGCTGAGGCAAGAGAGGCTGAGTTCAACAAGCCTGTCAATATGCCTCTTACAGGAAGACCTGCAAGACAGGAAGTTGAGGAAAAGACCGGCCGTGCTTCCAATGCATACAAGGAAGACTTCGGTGCGCATCTCCGTGGAAAGAGACCTGTGCATAATGTCCTTTCTGAGGGCGTGCAGGCGGACGGCGGTTATCTTGTGCCGGAAGAATTTGAGCGTCAGATCGTGATGGGTCTTGATGAGGCGAATGTGGTGAGAGGGCTTGCTAAGGTCATCACCACCAGCGCGGAAAGAAAGATCCCGATTGCGGCGACTCATTCTACCGCTGCATGGACGGCTGAGAATGGTGCCTATACTCCGAGTGATCCTTCCTTCGACCAGAAGACCATCGATGCGTTCAAGCTGACTGACCTTGTGAAGGTTTCCATCGAGCTTCTTCAGGATTCCATGTTTGATCTGGAATCTTATATTGCGGCTGAATTCGCAAGAGCCTTCGGTATCGCAGAGGAAGAGGCTTTCTGCGTAGGTACCGGAACCGGTCAGCCTACGGGTATCTTTACCGCGAACGGCGGACAGGTGGGCGTTACCGCTGCGGCAAACAACGCGATCACTGCGGATGAACTGATCAGCCTTGTGTATGCGCTTAAGAGTCCTTATCGCAGAAATGCGAAGTTCCTTATGAACGATGCGACTATCGCTGCAATCAGAAAGCTGAAGGACGGCAACGGTGTTTATCTCTGGCAGCCTTCACTTCAGGCAGGCGAGCCGGACAAGCTTCTTGGCTATGAGCTTTACACTTCGCCTTATGTTCCTACGGTTGCATCGGATGCGCTCACCGTGGCTTTCGGTGATTTCAAGAATTACTGGATCGCTGACCGTTCCGGTAGAACTGTGCAGAGACTCAATGAGCTCTACAGCACCAATGGACAGGTGGGATTTGTCGCAACTGAGAGAGTTGATGGTAAGGTGATCCTTCCTGAGGGCATCCAGCTTCTTAAGATGAAGCACTAAGGAGGGCTGAGTCATGAGTGAGTACAACGCTAAGAATTATACCGAGCAGGGCGGCGATGTCACCCATATCGGAGGCAAGCTGATCTTTGAGGATGGAAGTTCCGTAGAGGGGCTTCCTTCTTCCTTTACACCGGCGGAGAACCAGGCGGCCAGTGAAGCAACTACTGTTGTGGCACTGAAAGAGGATTTCAACAGTCTTCTGGCAAAGCTGAAGGCTGCCGGTCTTATGACAGCGGATGATGATACTGACGGAACAGAGTAAGAAATGCGGGGCGGTGGAGCAATCTGCCGTCCCGGTTTAAGGAGTGATGCAGATGACTGTGACTGTGGAAGAGATGAAGAGTTATCTCCGTGTTGATTTCGAGGATGACGATGCTCTGATCGAAAACTTCATATCGGCGGCGAAGAAGCAGTGCATGGATATCCTGCGGACGGACGATGAGGCGGACCTGGATGCGGCTCAGAATGGGAAGATCGCTGTGAGGTTTACGGTGGCTTATCTGTATGAGCACAGGGAAGAAGCTGACCATCATGCGATGGATTTGACGCTTCGGGCTTTGCTGTTTGGCAGCCGGAAGGAGGGATTCTGATGGATGTGGCAGCTTTAAGATCCAAGGTGACGTTTCAGAAGAATGAAACTGTGATAGACAAGTACGGCAATCACAAGAATGCCTGGACGGATTATTATACCTGCTTTGCCACGATCGGCGGTGAAGGCCTGGCAAGTTCCAAGGAAGAACAGACTGCCGGAACTACGGTTGAGGATTTCAGTATGACTGTTTCCGTTCGTTATTGTCAGAAGGTTGCCGCAATCGATTCCACGCATTTCCGGGTGATGTTCATGGGTGAGATCTACAACATCGTGAACATCGACCACATGAACTTCCGGAAGAAGTCATTGAAGTTCACCTGCAGGAAGGAGCGGCGCTGATGGCACAGACGATAAAGATTGACCAGCTGGCGGATACTGTGATGAAGGGTATGGAGGAATACGCGAAGCTTGCTGCGGAGGACCTGAAGAAGGATGTCCAGAAGGCGGGCAAGACCGTAAAACAACAGATCGAAAGCACGGCTCCGAAGAAGACGGGAAAGTATTCCAAGAGCTGGGCGGTGAACAAGACCAGGGAAACGTCGGATTCCATCCAGATCGTGGTGCATTCCAAGCGCTACCAGCTGACGCATCTTTTGGAGTTTGGCCATGCGAAGCGCGGCGGTGGAAGGACAAGGGCGTTCCCTCACATCGCGCCGGCGGAGCAGGCAGGTATCGAGCAGCTGACAAGGGATATCGAGCGTGACCTGCAGAAAGGCGGTTAAAGATGGAGATGTTGCTTTTGTTATTCGTGATCGCTCTTGGGGTTGTGGTGATCTACGTAGCCATTTACCACGGTACCCGGAGGGGCGAGGATTGTCATGGTTATCCGTATAACTGCCCGGCCTGTCGTCATGCTGCGGAATGCATTATTGAGATCGGGAGGAAGAAGGATGACGCATGAAGACGTAATGCAGATGCTGGCTGAAACAGAGATCCCTTTTGCGTATGACCATTTCGCGGAAGGGGAAAGTCCTGATCCGCCATTCATCTGCTTTTTATTTCCGGGTTCGGAGAACTTTGCCGCTGATGATGTGGTTTATATGGAGTTTTCCAACCTGAGTATTGAACTTTATACCGATGAGAAGGATCCGGAACTGGAAGACAGCGTGGAAGCGGTGCTGAACGCGCATGAATTGTTCTGGAACAAATCGGAGGTATGGATCGAATCAGAAAAACTATACGAAGTGCTGTACCAGATGACGGTATAGCGGAAAGAGAGGTTAATTATGCCGAGTACAAACAACAAGGTGAAGTTCGGCCTTAAGAACTGCCATTATGCGAAGGCGACACTTGATCCGGATACCAATGCCGTGACATTTGGTACGCCTGTTGCGATTCCGGGTGCTGTGAACCTGTCGCTTGATCCGGAGGGCGATACCGAACCGTTCTATGCGGATGATATGGTGTATTACACCACTGTAGCGAACAACGGTTATTCCGGTGATCTGGAAATTGCGCTGATTCCGGAAAGCTTCAGGAAGGATATCCTGAAGGAGACTGAGGATGCGAACGGTGTTCTGGTGGAGGATTCCACGGTGGAGCCGGAGCATTTCGCTCTGCTTTTCGAGTTTTCCGGGGATAAGAAAAAGATCAGGCACTGTATGTATTACTGTACCGCTGCAAGACCTACGATCGAAGGAAAGACCAATGAGGATAGTAAGGAAGTACAGACCGAGAAGCTGGAGATCACGGCGACTCCGCTTCCGAATGGACTTGTGAAGGTAAAGACCGGTGCGAATACGTCAGATGCGGTTTACAACGGATGGTATTCCAATGTCTATCAGACAGAGCATGCACAGGTATCTGCGGTTCTTGCCGGGATCACGATTGGAAGCCTGCAGCTTACGCCTGCTTTTGATGCCGGTACCACTTCCTATACGGCTGAGACCGTGAATGATGAGGATGCTGTATCGGCTACTGCGGCAAGCGGAACGGCGGTCACAATTCTTGTGAACGGGGTGGCTCATACCAGTGGCAGCGATGCGACATGGGAGAGCGGAACCAATACTGTGACAGTGATCGCAAGCAAGACCGGATGCACCAGTACGGCTTATACCGTAACGGTGACAAAGAACGGACAGGGTTGATCTTAGCGGGCAGGGCTTCGGCTCTGCCCATTCTTGTGATTGGAGGAAAGAGAAATGGCACTTACAAAGACAGTGAATATTGATGGCAAGGATGTGACTTTCAGAGCATCGGCAGCCATTCCAAGAATATACAGAAACAAGTTCCATCGTGATATCTACAAGGATCTTCATGACCTGCAGAAGAGCATTGATGAAAATGATCCTGAAAACTCTGCACTGGATTCCTTTTCGTTGGAACTTTTCGAGGATATCAGCTACATCATGGCGAAACATGCGGATCCGCAGGGTGTTCCGGATACACCGGATGAATGGCTGGATCAGTTCGGTACGTTTTCCATTTATCAGGTGCTTCCGGAGATCATTGAGCTTTGGGGTCTGAATGTGCAGACACAGGTGGAGAGTAAAAAAAACTTCGAGCGACTGACCGGGAAATGACAACGCCTCTGCTATTGCTGAGGTGTGTACAGCTGGGAATCCATATCAGCGAGCTGGATCTTTTGACAATCGGAGCCGTGATGGATATGTACACAGAGCTTCAGAGGGATGATGAGCCTCATGATCAGATAGCAAGCCAGGATGATATGGATCGATTCTAATGGGAAGGAGGTTGAGACATGGCTGGCAGAATTCAGGGTATTACCGTTGAGATCGGCGGCGATACTACCAAACTACAAACTGCCTTAAAGGGCGTAAATACAGAGATCAGGAATACGCAGAGCCAGCTGAAAGATGTCGATAAGCTCCTGAAACTGGATCCGGGGAATACGGAACTGCTTGCCCAGAAGCACAGGCTCCTGGGGGATGCCGTCAAGGAAACGAAGGAAAAGCTGGAGACCTTGAAAACGGCAGCGGAGCAGGCAGAGCAGGCTCTTAAGGATGGAACGATCACGCAGGATCAGTATGATGGCCTGCAGCGTGAGATCGCTGAGACCGAGGCGAAGCTGAAGTCTTTGGAGGAACAGGCAAGACAGTCCGGCACGGCTCTTCAGGAGATCGCTGCAAAAGGCGAAAAACTGAAGACGGTTGGTGACAATGTTACCAATGTCGGAAAGAAGTTCATGCCTGTGACTCTGGGCGTTGTGGGATTAGGTACGGCGGCGGTGAAGACTGCCGCTGATTTTGATTCCGCCATGAGCAAGGTGGCGGCGGTATCCGGTGCGACAGGCTCTGATCTGGAAGCGCTAAGAGATAAAGCCCGTGAGATGGGTGAGAAGACAAAGTTCTCTGCATCTGAAGCAGCAGAAGCCATGAACTATATGGCTATGGCCGGGTGGAAGACAGAGGACATGCTTTCCGGTATCGAAGGTGTCATGAACCTGGCTGCGGCTTCCGGTGAAGATCTGGCTACCACTTCTGATATCGTGACAGATGCTCTGACGGCTTTTGGACTGACAGCGAAGGACTCCGGGCATTTTGCGGATATCCTTGCGGCGGCAAGCAGTAATGCGAATACGAATGTCTCCATGATGGGTGAGACCTTCAAGTATTGTGCTCCGATCGCCGGCGCTCTGGGATTCTCTGCGGAGGATACGGCGGAAGCGATCGGCCTGATGGCGAATGCCGGTATTAAGGGATCCCAGGCGGGTACGGCTTTGAGAACCATCATGAATAACCTGTCCGGAGAGGTAAAAATCTGCGGATCTTCCATCGGAGAGGTTACGGTTGCAACTACCAATGCTGACGGCTCTATGAGGGATCTGTCGGACATTCTGGCTGACTGCCGGACAGCATTTTCAGGCTTATCGGAATCTGAGAAGGCGGCAGCGGCTGAATCGTTGGTTGGCAAGAATGCGATGTCCGGGTTTCTGGCATTGATGAACGCCGGGGAAGCGGATATTGAAAAGCTTTCGTCTGCTATTGATAACTGTGATGGTTCAGCGGCAAGTATGGCTGAGACCATGAACGACAACCTTGCCGGTCAACTGCAGATCCTGAAGTCCCAGCTGGAAGAGCTGGCGATTTCTTTTGGTGAGCTGCTGATGCCTGCAATCCGGACGATTGTGGGATGGATCCAGAAGTTTGTGGACTGGCTCAATTCGATGGATGAGGGTACCAGGAAGGTTATTGTCACGATTGCCCTGGTGGCGGCTGCAATCGGTCCGGTGCTGATCATAGTCGGTAAAGTAATTTCAGCAGTCGGTACCATTATGACTCTGGTGCCGAAGCTGGCAGGTGTGATCAATGCAGCGAAGGGTGTGTTTGCGGCTTTCAATGCTGTATGTGCAGCGAATCCGTATGTGCTGATCATCGCGGCGATTGTGGCTCTGGTAGCGGCGTTTATTTATCTGTGGAATAACTGCGAAGAGTTCCGGCAGTTCTGGATCGACCTGTGGGAAAGCATCAAAGAGATTGCTATTGCCGTGTGGGAGGCGCTGAAGGCTTTCTTCAAGGCGGCATGGGAAGCAATCCAGACCACGGCTACAACGGTCTGGAATGCGATCAAGGATTTCTTCTCCGGATTGTGGGAAGGTATCAAGAATATCTTCACAACGGTAGTCAATGCGATCAGCACGTTCCTGACAACAGCTTGGAACACGATCAAGAATACCGTGACGACCGTGTGGAATGCGATAAAGACATTCTTCACCACGATCTGGAATGGAATCAAGTCGGTTATCACAACAGTGGTGAATGCGATCTCCACCTTCCTGAGTACGGCGTGGAATGGGATAAAAACCGCGATCACTACGGTGCTGAATGCTATTAAGACAGCGGTTACTACGGTCTGGAACGGCATCAAGAATACGATCACAACTATCGTGAACGCAATCAAAAATGCGGTCACAACGGCATGGAACAATATCAAGTCCGCGGTATCGAATGCAGCCAATGCGATTAAGAATGCTGTTTCCAATGCGTTCAATGCGATGCTGAACGGCATCAAGAATGTCTGCGGAAATATCTATGGTGCGGTGAAGAGCGGATTTGATAAGGCAATCAATTTCGTGAAGAACCTGGCATCGGAAGCTTTTAAGTGGGGCGCTGATTTCATCGGCGGTATCGTGAACGGTATCAAGTCCATGATCGGGAAGGTCGGAGATGCGGTATCTTCGGTTGCGGATAAGATCCGGAGTTTCCTGCATTTCTCCGTGCCGGATGAAGGTCCTCTTACGGATTATGAGAGCTGGATGCCGGACTTTATCGGCGGTCTGGCGAAAGGCATTGAGAAGAGCCGGGGCATGATTGAGAATGCCATGAACGGAGTGACTTCTGATCTGACCATTACTCCGAGAGTGATGGCGGCTCAGGGTGACTATTCCGGTTCTGCTGCTTCAAGCGGAGATCTGATCTCCGGTATCAACACGGCACTGAATACGGCTTTGGCAGGGGGCGGTGCTGCAGGGGATATCGTGATCCCGGTTTATATCGGCGGCGACATGATCGATGAGATCGTGGTGACGGCTCAGCAGAGAATGAATCTAAGAAGTGGAGGCAGGTAAAGATGGCTCATATGCAGTATCTTGTTTTTAACAATGAGAATATCCCGATGCCTGCCTCTTATTCTGTGAGTTTATCGGATGTGGAGGCAGACAGCGGCGGCGTGACGGAAGCGGGAACCACGCAGAGGGATGTTGTAAGAGAAGGCGTGGTTCAGATCAGCGTGACCTTCCGGGTATCGAAGAAGTGGCTGAATAAGTTTTCGGTCTATAAGAAGCTGGCAAGCATTACGGTGGGATATCTGGATACGGCGACAAGTAGTATCGTGAACACGCAGATGTATATTGACGGGTATCAGGTGAAGCTGGTCAGCGATACAAGCTATGGGAGCTTGTGGGAGGTGTCCTTTGTGTTGAAGGAGTTCTAAAGTTGAATAGCGGTTAAAAAAATAAAATAAAAGTTAAACTCCACTCAATAGTATTGTATAATGGTGATAGCTATAATGAAGATGCAGAGGCCACTGCAAATAATATGATTCGGAGGCTGATATGCAAATCAATGAAGTTATCAGGAAGTACAGGAAAGAAAACCACCTGACCCAAGAGGAAATGGCAAAACGACTCGGTGTATCCACTCCTGCTGTCAATAAGTGGGAAAGTGGAAGTTCAATGCCGGATATAACACTTTTGGCACCTATTGCACGCTTGCTTCATATATCCTTGGATGAACTGCTTTCTTTTAAGGATAATCTCTCAGATCTTGAAATAAGAAATATCGTGAAAGACATTGATGAAAGATTCGAAAAGGAAGATTTGGGAGAGGTATTCAAAAGCATCAAGGAATTGGTTAGAGAATATCCGAACTGCGATGATCTGATTCTATCCCTCTCATGCATGATGGATGCCCAGTGTATTCTTCAGAGTACTGAAGAATCGGGAGTATATGATAATTGGATTAAGAGTTGTTATGAACTGCTCCTGAACAGCGACAACGAACAAACAAAATTAAAGGCGGCTGACTGCCTGTATGGCTTTTATTTGAGGAAGGAAGAATATGAGAAAGCGGAAGGCTATTTAGATTATTTTTCCATCCAGAATCCTGAAAGAAAGCGAAAACTTGCAACAATTTATAGCGAGACGGGACGCTTCGAGGATGCTTATAAAGCTTTGGAAGAAGTTGTTTTTTCTGAGTACCAGATTATTAGCGGAGCACTTCATGGGATCTACATGATTGCAATGAAAATAGATGATCATGAAAAAGCAGAAAGCATTTTGGATAAGCTCAGTCAGCTGTGTGATCTGTTCGATATGGGGGCGTATAATAGGCTATCTACTAAGTTTGATTATTATGTCGCAGTAAAGGATGCATCGAAGGTGTTGAGAACAATGGATGCATTGTTGGAAAATACGGATAGTTTGCTTGATTTTACGAAGTCTGATTTGTTTGAACACATGGAGTTCAAGAAATCTGATCCATTATATCTGGGAAAGATTCAAGAAAATCTATTAGAGCAATTCCGAAGTGATGAATCTTATGAATTTGTAAGAAGTAGCCCCGAGTGGATCGCATTTGAGAAAAAATGGTATTCTGGAATAGGACAAAAGTGAGCAGTTATTGTCGGGAAGCCTCCGGGCGGAAACGCTATACTGAAGCCACAATCAAGTTGGAGGTGACCAGATGAACTGGGTGAAAATCATTGAAGATGCCATTGAGTACATTGAAGGGAACATAACGGAAGAACTGACGGTAGGCAGGATTGCCGAGGAAGTGAATACATCCGCATTTTACTTCCAGAGAGGCTTTTCTATGCTTTGCGGATATACCGTTGGGGAATATGTCCGTATGAGAAGATTGTCGCTTGCCGGTGAGGAACTGTTGTCATCGGATGTGAAGGTAATCGATCTTGCGGTAAAGTACGGCTATGATTCACCGGACAGCTTTACAAAGGCATTTACAAGATTCCACGGAAGCACTCCAACTGATGTGAGGCGTGGCGGCGCAATGCTTAAATCTTTTGCTCCGCTGCATATCAAACTAACATTAGACGGAGGTAGTACGATGGAGTACAGAATTGAAAAGAAGCCGGCATTTAAGGTCATGGGTGTATCAAAGGATTTCTCTTATGAGAATGCTAACGCAGAGATACCGCAGTTTTGGAATGAAGTCTTTATGCAGGCAGCAGAGAGACCGGTGCTGGGAATGTACGGTGTGTGTTTTGATGAAGAGATGGCTGGCAATGAGTTCCGCTATATGATCGCAGATGATTATGTGAAAGAGCAGGCAGAGGCGAAGAAACTGGATGTGCATGAGATCAAGGAGCACACATGGGCAGTATTTCCGTGCCGTGGTGCAATGCCGCTTCCGCTTCAGGAAGTGAATCGTAAGATATTTTCAGAATGGCTTCCTGCAAGTAATTATGAAATCGCGGAGGGCTATAATATCGAGTATTATAGTAATCCGGAGGATTTTACAAACGGAATGCAGGATCCGGAATATTATGCTGAAGTATGGATTCCTGTGAAAGAAAAATAAGAATATGCTGAGTAATCAGGTTTTGGGAGAGTCGTGTAACAGCGGCTCTCTTTTCATGTCCGGAGGGAGGTGGTCGTTTGTATCCGGTAAGCTCAGCTTTCCTGAACGCAGTGAAGGCGAATACAAGAAAATATTATTGGACGGGGCGGATCACTACCACGGCCGGCGATGTCTATGATTTTGATCAGGATGACATTGTGAAGGGCAGCGGATATATCACAAGCCAGTGCTGCGGATCTACGGAGATAGAACTGGGGACGGTGTATGCGGCGGAGATGGGGATCTCACTTTTCTCTGACATTGACCGGTACACGCTAGAGGATGCGATCATTACGCTGTCCTATCATCTGCAGGTGGCGGGCGGCTCCTACGAAGAAGTTCCGATGGGGATTTTTGAAGTGTCCGAGGCGAACAGGAAGGTGAAATGCCTGGAGATCAAAGCCTATGACTACATGGTGAGGTTTGAGAAGAATTTCAGCGCTTTGGAGTCCATCGGAAACGCCTATGATTTCATGGTGCTCTGCTCCACAGCCTGCAACGTGGCTCTGGCTCAGGACAGGGAGACCATTGAGGCGATGCCAAACGGCAATGTGAACCTGTCCATTTATACGGATAATGATATTGAGACATACCGCGATGTGCTGTTCTATGTGGGGCAGGTGCTTGGCGGTTTTTTCGTGATCAACAGAGCCGGGGAGCTGGAACTTCGGAAGTATGGGAATACGCCAGTGCTGACGGTAGAGAGAAAGCATCGATTTACTTCCAGCTTTTCAGACTTTATCACGAGATATACAGCGGTCAGTTC
>JAGASC010000057.1 GCA_017621905.1 Roseburia sp. | reverse complement strand
GTATCCATGAAGGAACGATTTTATCTTACCACCAGACGCAGACTGAGTCCGAGACCTACTCAAATGGTCTGGAGAATCTCCAGTATGATTTGTTATATGGAAAGCGTTATGCTTACCACGGAAAAGATCTTTATCCTGCCAGTGAACTGATTATGGATGTGGAGGATGTGCCGATCTCCTCTGTACAAAAAGACACCACCGACAATACCTTAAAAGTCCGTGGTTCCAACTTTACGAAAAATACTAAGATATTTGTAAATGGGGAAAAGGTGTCCACCTCTTATTTATCCTCTGCGATGTTGACCACCTCTCTTAACAATGTATCAGATGGCGACATTATTACCGTGAATGTACTGGGATCTAAGAGCATTGTACTGCGGGCTGGTGTTAATGAGATTGTTTATATGGATCCGGATGTTATAAGAGAGACAGAGGAACCTACTGAGACGGATTCCACAGAAACGGATTCTTCCGAGACAACATCCTCAGAAACGGATTTCTCTAAGGATGCTTCCGCGGATGCAGATCCCACTAATGCAAATCCTGTGGAAAGGCATTTGGGCAACGCAAAATAAATTCCGCTGATGCAGATTTCCGCAAAACAGATTCTGCCGATGCAACTTGCGCGGATAAAAATCAAGAATAATAATAAGCTGCAAAAACAATTCCCTGTTTCTGCAGCTTATTTTATTCTTGCAAAACCATTCCAAATTTACTTCACATAAGCATTGTCGACCTTCATCACCACGAAAAAGTTCTCGCCCAAGCTTTCCCTTACCTGCCTTCTGATTTCCTGCATCAGCACGTCGTCGCTCATGCGGAATTTGTAAGGAACCAGAATATCAAAAATCAGGTTTGTGTGGGTAGGGCCTGTTACCACCCTGAAATCGTGCATGGAAATACTCTCATCCAGACCCTTTACAATTCGGTTTACCGTCTCTTTTAATTCCCCGATCCGCTCATCTGCCGTAATAATGGGATCCATGTGTATCGTGGCATCACACCCCAGCTTTTCTCTCAGTTCATTTTCCGTGTTATCAATTACATCATGCGTCTCTAAAATGTTTCCCTCTGCCGGGACCTCCGCATGCAGTGAAATCATCCGTCTGCCCGGTCCATAGTCGTGAACAATCAGATCATGAATTCCGCATATTCCCTCATGCGACATGACAATATCTTCAATCTGCGTCACAAATTCCTCTTCCGGCGGCTGGCCCAGCAATGGATTCAAAGTCTCTCTCGCCGCGTTTATGCCTGCATAGAAGATGAGCAGCCCCACCAAGACACCGCAATACCCGTCAATATGCAAGTCGGTGAAATGCCCCACCAGCGTTGCCACAAGCACAACTGTCGTGGCACAGGCATCACTGAGGCTGTCAGTCCCCGTAGCCTTCATTGCCGCCGAATCAATTTTTTTCCCGATGCGGTTGTTATAGCAAAACATATACAGCTTTATCAATATGGACACCAGCAGAATTACCAGTACCAGCAATGAAAATTCGGTGTCCTCCGGATGCAGGATTTTGCTGATGGAATCCTTGATCAGCTCATATGCCATCAAAAAAATGGCCGCAGCCACTACCAGACCCGACACATATTCCATCCTTCCGTGCCCGAAGGGATGCTCCGAATCCGGCTTTGCCCCCGCCAGCTTAAATCCGGCCAGTGTAACGAAGGAGGAGCCTGCATCGGAAAGGTTATTAAAGGCATCTGCGGTAATTGCAATGGAATTGCTGATTGTGCCCGCCAGAAACTTTCCTGCGAACAGTACCACATTTAAAAATATCCCCACAATGCCACAAAGCATACCGTAGACCTGTCTGATTTTCCCTTTATCCTCTTTTTCTTTCACAAAAAACTTTGCAAGAATCGTTATCATACCGCATTTCTCCTTGCCTAAATGCATGGACCTACCTGAACAGTTACCTTTACTCTAATTTTCCGAAATTCTGAATCGGCCAATATACAACTACTGCCTTACCCAGAATTTTTTCTTTCTTTACATAAGTATTATTCCAATAGCGGGCATCTAATGAATCATTTCGATTGTCCCCCAGCATCAAATAACTCCCCTCCGGAACTTCAAAATAATAAGGGCCCGTCCGGTTTGTCCATGTTTCTTTCAAATAGGGCTCTTCCAGCGGTTCCTCTGCACCATTGATATAAATTTTGCCGTCCTCAATGACTACCGTTTCCCCGGGAAGGCCAATGATTCGCTTTACGTACAGTTCATTTTCATTATCCGGGTAATGAAAAATCACAATATCTCCCCGCTCCGGTTCGCTCCACAGATATGCCAGCCGGTTTCCAATCAGACGGTCGCCCGGCATGATTGTGTTCTCCATGGAACCTGTGGGAACATTTGCGTTGATAATAACATAGTCTTTCAATATGACTGTGGCCAGCAATGCAACTGCGAAGGACAGTACCCAGCTTAAGATTTCTCTGGCAATGGATGTCTCCGGTTCCTTTTTGGGCTTCTTTTTCTTTGGGCTGCCTTTTATCTCTTGTGTATTTAAGACTTCTTCTGTTATTTCCGGTTCGTTGAAATTTTCTACTTCCATTTATGTACTCCAATTCTTATGATATATTTCTATCTCTTCCGTAGGCTAGTACTTTTTTTATTTCTATCTGTTCAGGGCCCACAATTACCTTTTTTCATATTGTTCCCCATGGGTTATTTTTTCACATATTAATGTGCTGTATTCTATTCTAACACAGATTAAAAAAAATACAAACCAAAAAAATGGCCGGTAATAAAACGATGTTTTTTCACCGTAAAATTACTGGCCACTTTCTCTCTTTTGGGAAATATGTTTCCTAATATTCTTCTTCCTCTTCTTTTTCGCCGATATCATTTACCGGTTTTTCCAATCCTTCGATGGAAATGCCTTCCTTCTGTGCATAATCCCAAAGGGCTGCATGAATGGCTTCCTCTGCCAGCAGGGAACAGTGTACCTTTACCGGCGGCAGCCCGTCTAGTGCCTCCATCACGGCTCTATTTGTCACGGCAAGAGCTTCCTGCACGCTCTTTCCCTTTACCAGCTCTGTTGCCATACTGCTTGTG